>CALDHQ010000154.1 GCA_937894055.1 uncultured Polymorphobacter sp. | reverse complement strand
CCCCTGCACCCAACAATCGGGTGCAGGCCTCAGGCCTGCCCGCCGGAGGCCCTTCAACCTACTCCGTGGTCTTCCCGTCAAAATGCTCGTGCAACGCCTCCGCATCGGCGCGGGTCAGCGCGATGACACGGTCGACATGTTCGGGCGGTGCATACAGCGTGTAGAGGCGCAGCAGCTTGTCGCCGGTGTTGATGACATTGTGCTTGGCGCCCGCCGGCACGATCATCGCGAAGCCGCTTTTGATGCTGCTGGTCTTGCCGTCGATGATGATTTCACCCTTGCCCTTTTCGACGCGGAAGAACTGGTCGTGCGTGGTGTGGACTTCGGCGCCGATGTCCTCGCCGGGTTTGAGCGCCATCAGCACGAGCTGCAGGTGCTTGCCGGTGTAGAGCACCTTGCGGAAGTTGACGTTGTCTTCGGTCAGCTCCTCGATATCTGCGACATAGCCTTTCATGGTCGTCTCCTTTGTGGGGGTTCAGTCTTCGTCGCGTTCGCCGCCCTCGCCGCGTTCGCCTTCGGCGCTGCGGTGGCACTGGACGCAATTGTCGAGGTTGGTGGTGCGGACCTCGCGGTGTTCGGCGCGGATCTGGTCGGGGCGGTGTTCGTGGCAGCCGTAGCAGGTGTAGCGCGAGGTATCCTGCCGGATGTGGCAGGTCGCGCACGGCACGTTGTGCGGGCCGGTCAGCGCGAAATAGCGCGCATGGTCGAACGTCGCGGGGGCCCAGGCCTTGGTGGTGTGGCAGCTCGCGCAATCGCTGCCGAAGTTGGTATGCATCGGTGTTTTGGGTGCGACGTGGCAGGTCGCGCACTGGCGCTGCACCGCCGGCGCCAGCAGTGCGTGGCTGAAGCTCAGCGGCGGTTGCGCGCCCATGTGGTCGGTGTGGCAGCCGAGGCAATCGACCCCGGCAAGCTTCTGGTGGAACCCCGGCTTGGGCGGGATGATGGCGACGCCAAGGCTGGTCTTGCGACCGATATCGGCAACCTTGTGACAGGTCGTGCAGCGCGTCGCGCTGACCCCGCGCCACGGCACATGGCAGGCAAAGCAATCGGTAGCGAGTTCTGCGTGCGCCGGCATCAGCGGCCCCGAGCCGACCATCGGCAGCGGATGCACGAACGCCAGCGCGATGATGCCCGCCAGCAGTGCGGCGATCAGCGCGAGGAAGATCTTGCGGTTCAATGCCAGCCCCAGAACAGCGCGGTGCTGATGATATGCGCCAGCGCCAGCACGCCGAACGCCAGCGTGATCGGCACGTGCAGGCTGCGCCATTGCTTGATGACGCCGTAGGTCAGGCTGTCCCAGTACATCTGCGCTTCGATTTCGGCGGGGTCGCTGCCATGCTCGGCGAGGTCGGTGCGCGTCTGGCCCATGCGGGCCCGCGCCCGCTGCAGCAGATATTTGCCGGTCAGCCCGCTGAGGATGTTGATCAGCATCGCCCCGACCGCGAGCCACGCCAGCACCGCGTTGAAGTGGATACCGGCGTGGACGAGGATCAGCAGCGCGCCGGCCCAGGCCCAGCGCTCATGCCGGCGCAGCCGCACGACGGGGTTGAACGGCTTGATCCATTTGCGCTTCGCCAGCGAATAGCTGAACGAGCCGAGGATGATCGCAACGCCAACAATGCCGAGATAGCGGCCGATCCAAACCAGCCCCGCCAGATGCAGCACCAGATCGACCACGAGCACGCCGCCGATCAGCGCCGCGAACGACAGCGCGAACGGCAGGATTTCCCGCGTCAATATGCTGGTGCGCCAGGCCATTGCTGGTTCAGCCGGTCAATTCGCGTTGGTCGTACATGCCCACCTCGCTCGATTTTCGGTTACACCTGTTTCGCAGTCGTAACCTTGATGCTGATCAATGCCGGGCGCGGCGGATTGGTTCCATGACGCGGCCAGCAAACTTGCCCTGCGCGCCGCCGCGGGCTAGGCGTGGCAGCATGAGAGTTTGGGTTTTTGGGGCATTGCTGGCGCTGGCGGCACCGCTGTCGGCGGCGACGCCGTGGGCGCAGGGCGTGCTCGATGCCGGGTTCGCCGCCTATGCGGCGGGTGACTACGGCCAGGCGCATGCGCAGTTCACCAAGCTCGCCAATCACGGTTCGGCCATCGGCGAAACCATGCTCGGCACGATGTATGCGCGCGGGCAGGGTGTCGCCGCCGACCACGCCACCGCCGCCACCTATTGGTTCCGCGCCGCCAGCCGCGGCTATGCGCCCGGGCAACTGGCGCTGGCGCGGGCGCTGGCCGCCGGCAAGGGCGTCAGCCGCGATACCGATGATGCCTGGGTCTGGGCGCAGCTGGCCGCCGCGCGCGGCGATTCGGCGTTGCGCGTCGAGGCACTCGAACTCGCCAAGCGGCTCGAGATGGCGCTTGCCCCCGCCAAAGTCGAAGCACTGACGCGGCGCGTCGAAGGCTGGCGGCCGTGGCCGCAGTAGGTGCCTAACCGCGCGTGTATTGCAATTGCATAACCCAACCCGCTCATCCCGAGCGAAGTCGAGGGACTAGCCGAGCGTTGGGTGTGTCCCTCGACTTCGCTCGGGATGAGCGGGGTTGGTTCTATTTCAATGAAACTGAGCTTAGCCGGCGACGAGCACGCCGTGGCGCTTCTTGCCGACCGACAGCTTCGCCGCACCCGGCAGATGCAGCGCTTCGTCGCTGACCGTCACGTCATCGACCTTGACGCCGCCGCCGCGAATCAGCCGCCGCGCTTCGCCCTTTGACGCCGCCATGCCCAACCCGACCAGCGCATCAAGCAGCCCGATGCCGTCCGCCCCGATGGCGAACGACGGCAGATCGCCACCGGCCTCGCCCGCCTCGAACGTCGCGCGCGCGGTTTCGGCGGCGGCTGCGGCGGCCTCGGCACCGCGGCACAGTGCGGTTGCGGCGTCAGCGAGCGCCTTCTTCGCGGTGTTGATTTCGGCACCCTCAAGCGCTTCGTAGCGGCGAATCTCGGCTTCGGGGATTTCGGTGAACAGCCGCATGAACTTGCCGACATCGGCGTCCTGGGTGTTGCGCCAGAACTGCCAGTAATCATAGCTTGGCAGCGAATCCTCGTGCAGCCACACCGCGCCATTTGCCGTCTTGCCCATCTTGGCGCCGTCCGACGTGGTGATCAGCGGCGTCGTCAGCCCGAACGCGTCCTTGCTGTCGACGCGGCGGATCAGGTCGGTGCCGTTGACGATGTTGCCCCATTGGTCCGACCCGCCCATCTGCAGCCGGCAGCCGAAGCGCCGCGACAGCTCGAGGTAATCATAGGCCTGCAAAATCATGTAGTTGAATTCGAGGAAGCTCAGCGGCTGCTCGCGGTCGAGCCGCAGCTTGACCGAATCGAACGTCAGCATGCGGTTGATCGAAAAATGCCGGCCGATATCGCGCAGGAACGGGATGTACTCGAGCTTGTCGAGCCAGTCGGCATTGTTGACCATCACCGCATCGGTCGGGCCGTCCCCGAACGTCAAAAAGCGTTCGAAGATGCGCTTGATCGTCGCCATGTTGCCGGCGATGCGCGCGTCATCGAGCAGCTGGCGCCCGGCATCCTTGCCCGACGGATCGCCGACCTTGGTAGTGCCGCCGCCGAGCAGCACGATCGGCTTGTGGCCGCTCTGTTGCAGCTTGCGCAGCATCATGATCGACACGAGATTGCCGATGTGCAGGCTCGGCGCGGTGCAATCGAACCCGACATAGGCCGACACGACGCCGCCGGCTGCCGCCGCGTCGAGCGCGTCGGCGTCGGTGATCTGGTGGAGATAGCCGCGCTCGTCTAGGACACGGAGGAATTCGGATTTGTATGTCATGGCGGGAGGGTGCCTAGCATGAGCACGGGGGCTAGCGAAAGTCTGCTCGCGGTCGGCCTGATGTCGGGCACGTCGATGGACGGCATCGACGCGGCGCTGATCCGCACCGACGGCCATGACCTGGTGGAGCCGCTGGCGTTCCATAGTATCGCCTATGACGAGCCGATGCGCGCGCGGCTGCGCGCGGCGATTGCGACGGCACTGACGATGGAACGACCGGCACCGCACGCCGAGATCGATGCGGTGGCCCGCGACCAGACGCTGGCGCATGCGGCGGCGGTCAAGGCGTTGCTGGCGCAGGCCGGCGTGGCGGCGGCCGATGTCGCACTCGTCGGCTTCCACGGCCAGACCATAGCGCACCGCCCCGACCGGCGCTGGACGTGGCAGATCGGCGATGGCGCGCTGCTGGCGCGCGAAACCGGCATCACCGTCGTGCACGACTTCCGCTCTGCCGATGTGGCGAGCGGCGGGCAGGGCGCACCCTTGGCCCCGGCCTATCACCGCGCTTTGGTATCGGGGTTCCGTGCGGAGGGGCCGGTCGCGGTGCTCAACCTCGGCGGCGTCGGCAACATCACCTGGTTTGCCGGTGACGACTGGGGCAGCTTTGACACCGGCCCCGCCAACGCGCTGATCGACGACTGGGTCCGCGCCGAAGCCGGGCTGAGCCACGACGCCGGTGGTGCGCTCGCCGCATCGGGCAGCGTCCACGAACAGGTCGTCGCGGCGATGGCTGACCTGCCGTGGTTCGACCTCTCACCGCCCAAATCGCTCGACCGCCATGATTTCTCGCTCGGCGCGGCGCGCGGGCTGAGCCTCGCCGACGGCGCCGCGACGCTGACGGCGTTCACGGCGGAAACCGTCGCGCTGGCGCTGGGCCACGTCCCCGCGCGCCCGCTACGGCTGCTGGTCTGCGGCGGCGGCGCCTTCAATGCCGATCTGATGCGGCGCCTGGCCCAGGGCCTGCCCGGCTGCGCCGTCCAGACCACCGACCCGGCCGGCCTGCCGCCCATGCAGGTGGAGGCCGCCGCCTTTGCCTGGCTGGCCCAGGCCTTTTTGCAGCGGCGCCCCGGCAACCACCCGGCGGTGACGGGCGCCCACGGGCCCCGCCTGCTGGGCGCCCTCTACCCGCATTGAGCCGCGCAGCCCATCGGGGCACAAGCGCCCCCCGCACCGTCCAGGCCTTGCGCTTTGCCGTATAAACCGCACCTGACCCCGACCATTCCACCAACCTTGGCAGACAGACATGAGTGACGTTCAACAACGCATTGACAGCATCGTGAAGGGCGGCCGCGTCGTGCTGTTCATGAAGGGCACCGCCCAGTTCCCGATGTGCGGCTTCTCCGGCCGCGCGATCCAGATCCTCAAGGCCTGCGGCGTGGACCCCAAGGGCGTGACCACCGTGAACGTACT
>CALDHQ010000153.1 GCA_937894055.1 uncultured Polymorphobacter sp. | reverse complement strand
CCCCCGGCGACGCCACCGAGCTGGACCCCTCCTCCTACGGATTTTCCGAGGCCGATTTTGACCGGCCCATCTTCCTGGACTTCGTCCTGGGTCTGGAAACCAGCACCCTGCGCGAAATCCTCGCCATCCTGAAGCGCACCTACTGCAACGATGTCGGGGTGCAGTACATGCACATCTCCGACCCGGCCCAGAAGTCCTGGCTGCAGTCGCGGATCGAGGGTCGCGACAAGGAAATCATCTTCACCAAGGAAGGCAAGATCGCCATCCTGAAGAAGCTGATCGAGGCCGAGGGCTTCGAACGCTTCCTGCACAAGCGCTTCCCCGGCACCAAGCGGTTCGGCCTCGACGGCGGCGAAGCGGCGATCCCGGCGCTGGAGCAGATCATCAAGCGCGGCGGCGCCCTGGGCGTCAAAGACATCTCGATCGGCATGCCGCACCGCGGCCGCCTGAACGTGCTCGCCGCCGTGATGGGCAAGCCCTACCACGTGATCTTCCACGAGTTCCAAGGCGGCTCGTCCGTCCCGTCCGACATCGAAGGTTCGGGCGACGTGAAGTATCACATGGGCGCCTCGAGCGACCGCAGCTTCGACGGCAACAACGTCCACCTGTCGCTGGCCGCCAACCCCAGCCACCTGGAAATCGTCAACCCGGTGGTGATCGGCAAGGCCCGCGCCAAACAGGCCTTCACCCTGCGCGAGCAGCCCGATGCGGGCCGCGGTCACGTCATGCCGCTGCTGCTGCACGGCGACGCCGCCTTCGCCGGCCAGGGCGTGATCTCCGAATGCTTCACCCTGTCGGGCCTCAAGGGCTACCGCACGGGCGGCACCATCCACTTCATCGTCAACAACCAGATCGGCTTCACCACCAGCCCGCAGTTCGCGCGCTCGTCGCCGTATCCGTCGGACATGGGCAAGATCGTCCAGGCACCGATCTTCCACGTCAATGGCGACGACCCCGAAGCGGTGACCTTCGCCACCAAGGTCGCCACCGAATTCCGCCAGAAGTTCAAGCGCGACGTCGTCATCGACATGTGGTGCTACCGCCGCTTCGGCCACAACGAAAGCGACGAGCCGAGCTTCACCCAGCCGCTGATGTACGCCGTCATCCGCAAGCATCCGCCGGTCAGCGAACTTTATGCCGGGCGGCTCGAAGCGCAGGGCGTCATCGAAAAGGGCTGGCTGCAGGGCGCGATCGACGCCTATGTCGACGGCCTTGAAACCGATTTCGAGAATGCCTCGAGCTTCAAGGCCAACAAGGCCGAATGGTTCGAAGGCCGCTGGGCCGGGCTCGGCAAGCCGACCGAGGATGAAACCGCGCGCCGCGCCGGTGACACCGACGTGCCCGCCGCCGAAATCGCCAAGGTCGGCAAGGCGCTGACCACGGTGCCCGAAGGCTTCGACATCCACAAGACGCTGGCGCGGGTCGTCGAAGCCAAGGCCGAGTCGCTCAAGACCGGCACCAATATCGACTGGGCGACCGCCGAAGCGCTGGCGTTCGGCACGTTGCTGCTCGAAGGCTACCGCGTCCGCCTGTCGGGGCAGGATTCGGGCCGCGGCACCTTCTCGCAGCGCCACTCGGTGTGGGTCAACCAGACCGACGGCAGCCGCTATGTGCCGTTGCGCAGCCTGTCCGAAAATTTCGAAGTGCTCGACAGCCCGTTGTCGGAATTCGGCGTGCTCGGCTTCGAATATGGCTATGCGCTCGCCGACCCCAAGTGCCTCGTGCTGTGGGAAGGCCAGTTCGGCGACTTCGTCAACGGCGCGCAATCGATGATCGACCAGTTCATCGTCAGCGGCGAAAGCAAGTGGCTGCGCGCCAACGGGTTGGTGATGCTGCTGCCGCATGGCTATGAGGGCCAAGGTCCGGAACATTCGTCGGCCCGCCTCGAACGCTTCCTGCAGCTTTGCGCCGAGGACAACATCCAGGTCGCCAACATCACCTCGCCAGCGAACTATTTCCACGTGTTGCGGCGCCAGATGCTGCGGCCGTTCCGCAAGCCGCTGATCATCATGACGCCCAAGTCGCTGCTGCGCCACAAGCGGGCGGTGTCGGAGATCGAGGATTTCACCGACGACAACACCTTCCACCGCTGCCTCGATGACAAGCTGCAGCTCGATGAAGACGGCGTGACGCGGTTGGTGTTCTGTTCGGGCAAGGTCTATTTCGACTTGCTCGAAGCCCGCGAAAAGTCGGGGCAGACCGACACCTATGTCGCGCGCATCGAACAGCTCTATCCGTTCCCGGCCGATGTCGTGAAGGCCTATGCGGCGCGCTTCCCCAACCTCAAGACCCTGGTCTGGGCGCAGGAAGAACCGAAGAACGCCGGCGCGTGGAGCTTCGTCAGCCCGCTGATCGAAGACGCGCTCGGCGTCCGCCCGGTCTATGCCGGCCGTGCGGCGGCCGCATCGACCGCGACCGGCCTGATGCGCCGCCATAACGCCGAACAGGCCAAACTCATCGCCGAAGCGCTGGGTGCGTCGCGTGCCGGTGTCACTGCGGCGATACGCGCCGGGTTCAAATTGTCGGCTGGCAAGGATGCCGCCAAGTCCAAAGCAAAGGCTGCCTGATGTCCGATGTCGTCATCCCCGCACTCGGTGAATCGATCACCGAGGCCACTGTTGGCCAGTGGCTCAAGAATGTCGGTGACCATGTCGCTGCCGATGAACCCATTGTCAGCCTCGAAACCGACAAGGTCGCGGTCGAAGTGCCGTCGCCGGTCGCCGGCGTGCTGACCGCGCAGGCGTTCAAGGTCGGCGACACCGTCGCAGTCGGCGCGGTCATCGCGCAGATCGAAGCCGGTGCTGCCGGTGCTGCGACTGGAGCCGATGCCGGAGCCGCCGGAGCTGCCGGAGGTTACGGTCTTCGGGCCGTGATCGCGGAGCCGGGCGGTTTTCAAATGGAGCGCTGACGCGCGAGGTTCTTGTCTCGTCGTCGGGGCTTGCGCCCTCCTCCTCGGCTGATGGGGGTTTCACCCCCAAACCCCCAGAGTATTTGGGAAAAGAGCAAATGCAGGGGAGCGGAGCCGGATGACCGTCCATTTCATCGGTGCCGGACCGGGTGCGGCTGACCTGCTGACGCTGCGGGGGCGGGATCTGATCGCGGCCTCTCCCGTCTGCCTTTATGCGGGATCGCTGGTGCCGGAGGGCGTGCTGTCGCACTGCCCGCCGGGTGCGCGCCGCGTGAACACGGCACCCCTGTCCTTGGACGAGATCATGTCCGAGATCGTTTCGGCGCATGAGGCCGGGCAGGACGTGGCGCAGGGCGAAACCGGCGAGCTGTGGCTGCGCGGTCCGTCGATCACGCCGGGCTACTGGAACCAGCCAGAACTGACCGCCGCCGCCTTCCATGACGGCTGGTTCAGGACCGGCGACGCGGCGCTGCAGGA
>CALDHQ010000152.1 GCA_937894055.1 uncultured Polymorphobacter sp. | reverse complement strand
CGTTGATCAGGTTGGCGATGTCCTCGATCAACTTGCCCTTTTGCACCTGATACGGGATTTCGCTGACGACGATGTTCCACATGCCGTGGCCGGTATCGACCTTTTCCCAGCGCGCGCGCAGGCGGAAGCTGCCGCGGCCAGTGGCATAGGATTCGCGCATCGTGGCGGGCGGTTCGACCAATATGCCGCCGGTCGGGAAGTCGGGGCCGGGCATATGCGCGAGCAGCCCGTCGATGCTGATGTCAGGGTCGGCGAGCAATGCCCGCGCCGCATCGACGATTTCGGCAACGTTATGCGGCGGGATCGATGTCGCCATGCCGACCGCGATGCCGCTGGCGCCGTTGGCGAGCAGGTTGGGGAAGGCGGCGGGGAAGACTTCGGGTTCCTCGTCCTCGCCATTGTAAGTTAGCCGGAACGGCACGCAGGCTTCGTCGAGCCCGTCCATCAAGTCGGCGGCGGCGGTGGTCAGCCGCGCTTCGGTGTAGCGCATCGCGGCGGCGTTATCGCCGTCGATGTTGCCGAAATTGCCCTGGCCGTCGACCAGCGGGTAGCGCAGCGAGAACGACTGCGCGAGCCGCACCATCGCGTCGTAAATCGACTGGTCGCCGTGCGGGTGATACTTACCCATCACGTCGCCGACGACGCGCGCGCACTTTTTGTATCCAGTTGCGGGATCGAGCTTCAAAAGCCGCATCCCCCACAGCAACCGGCGATGCACCGGCTTCAGCCCGTCGCGGACATCGGGCAGCGAGCGTGCGGTGATCGTCGACAGCGCATAGACCAGATAGCGGTCGCTGAGCGCGCTCGCGAACGGGGTATCGAGGATGCGGTTGGAGTCGGGGTCGGTGGCTTTGAGCGTCATGCCGCGGTTCTAGCGTGCGGGAGGCGCGAACGCCATGCCCGCGCGCGATTGCAATGGACGAGAATCACCCAACCCCGCTCATCCCGAGCGAAGTCGAGGGACACGCTCACAGTTGGGCGTGTCCCTCGACTTCGCTCGGGATGAGCGGACTTGGGCGTATAGAAACCGCCTAGTGCAGTTTCTGGAAGTTGGCGCTCGCCACCGTCACCGACAGGTTCTTCGCCGGGGCGTTGAGCGTTGTCGTCGCGGTATAGGTCGTGCCGTCGGCGAGCTGGCCCATCTGCACGGCCAGCGTCACCGGCTGTGACGGATCATCGAGATAGGTCGCGACATTGATGCCGAGGATGCGGTTGGTCGCCTGATCGACGGTGATGGCGAGATTGTCGCCGGGCTTTTCATAGCCGGGGAAGTTGAGCGTGGCGCCGCCACCGGCGGGCATGGTGATGTCAACCTTGCCGGCGGCCTTGACGGCGGCGAGCTTGGCCGGGGCAGGCGGCACATAGGTCTTCACCAGCGCCACGGCACTTTCCATGTAATCGGTCATTTCGGCCTTTTTGTTGGCAACGATGCGCCCGCGCAGCCCGCCCTGGGGTTGTGCCTGTGGTGTCGCGTCGAGCGGCACCTTTTGCAGCGTGCCGTCGGGGCCGTACGATACGCTGGCCTGCTTCACCGCCTTGACCTCGCCGTTGTAGGTGACGGTCGTGGTTTCGATCCAGCTATAGTGACGCAGCGCCGCCTGGCTGGCGGCGAGCGAGGCCTTGAGCGATTCGACCTTGGCATCCGCACCTTGCGCCTGCACGGCGGCAGGCAGCATCAGGGCGACGGTGGCCGCAACGGCAAGAGCTTTTCGAAAGTTCATGATTTTTCCCCGCTTCGATGTGGTGGGCATCCGCAAATGCCTGTGGTGGCAGCTTATCGTGCCTGCACGTTAGTTGAAAGCCCGGTGCGGGCGGGACGCTGGAGCAGGTGTCCGGCGGGAAAATGACCCCAATTCCGCCCGATTGCGGCTGGGCCATTGTCACAATGATGTGCGAATCGGACACATAATGGCGCGAACAGCGGGCGCTTCACGGTTATTGTATCCAAATTGCCGCTGCTGATATAAGGACAACACGGTGGTCGAAGGGATCGCTTAACCGGTTGGCCACCCGGGAAGAGCAAAATGACTGGGTCTGTGTCGGGAATCAGCAACGCAGCGGAAGCTTGCGGCAAGTGCCTAGGCGCTTTGCGGCAGGCTATTGTCGCGTCTGCAGCCGATCGGGCAGGTTGGCGCGCGTCGTGACGCAGCAGCTCGCCCAGCTCACCGACGGCCAGCGCGATTGCCTGCGGCTGGTCTATCGCCACATGACGTCGAAGGACATTGCGCGCACGCTCGGCGTGTCGCCGCACACCGTCGATATGCGGCTGCGCACCGCGATGAAGGTGCTCGATGTGCCGAGCCGCATCGATGCTGCGCGCCTGCTCGTCCACACCGAAGCCGCTGAAATTGCAGGCGGAAGTGCCCGTATTGCCAAGGAAAGCAGCGCTGCCGAGCTATATCAATCGTTGATATATCAGTCGTCGGATGTTGTCGGGGCGCCGGAATTCGCGATTGTTGGGGCACCGGCCTCAACCAGAAGCGACGAAAATGCGATCCCACTTTCTGACCCCAGGATCAAGCCGGTCGTCGGTCCGCCCGCCAGCGGCCCTCCCCGTCTGGCGGGCGCATCGACCTTCTTCGATGCGTCTTCACAAGCAAGCCCGGCAGCAACAGCCGCACCACCAATGCCTGATACGACAGGCACAATCACAGGCTGGCACGCAGCCAGTCTGGCCGGCGCACCCGGCGTTTCATTGCCCTGGGGACAGCGCAATGATCTGTCGATTACCGCGCGGCTTACCTGGATCGCGTCGATTGCGATCGGCTCGGCACTGGCATTCGGTGCAATTTTGGGCGCGCTCGAAGCGCTGAAACGACTACTCTAGCAACCCGGACGCTCAACGTCCGTCAACACTGCAACCAACCGCGATTTCGCGGCAAGGAAGGATATTGTCTCATGCTCAAGGAACGTCGCCTCATCGCCGAACAGGTCGCCCAGCAGCTGTTCGCTGCCGAAGCCGCCATTGATGCCGCCATCGCCGCCACCGCGTCGCTGACCGGCCTGATGCCCTCGATCCGCCAGGCTGCCGGCATTTCGGCACATATCGGCCAGGACGCGCTCGCCGAAGCCGCCGAGACCTGCTCGATGCTCGTCCGTGCCCGCAGCAGCATCGTTGCCACGCACAACGCGCTGACCGTCGCGCAGAAGCAGATGGGCCTCGGCGCCGTCAACTTCGGTGGTCTCGTCGACAAGCCGCTGCTCACCGGCGAAACCCCGCGTCATCTTGCCGCGGTCGAACGCGCTGCGTGATGCGGCTTGTCACCGCGCCAGGAGTGGCGCGGCGGTATGACTGGAGGTTAGTCAAATGCTACTCAAACTCTTGTTTCTGACGATGCTGCTCGGCACGTGCGCCATTGCGTTCTGGAAGGGCCGCAACAGCGAAAAATGGACCGCAGCGATGCTGCTGGTCGCGGCCGTGGCGTCGTCGGTGTTCGAAACGCGGTTGTTCTCCGGAACCGAGACCGGTGTGCTGATCATCGATCTGATGCTGCTCGCCTATCTGCTGGTGCTGGCACTGCAAAGCGACCGCTTCTGGCCGCTCTGGGCTGCGGGCTTCCAGATCGTCGGGACGTCGATCCATCTCGCCAGCATCGTCGATTCGACCATCTGGCCGGCGGCCTATGCGACCGCGCAGGTGTTCTGGGCCTATCCGGTGCTCTTGGCACTCGGTGTAGGTACGTGGCTCGAGGCACGTTACCGCGCCTGGTAAGGCGCAGTCACCGCCTCTGAGGCGCACCGGCGGCGAGGTTCAGGCCCTCTGGACTGACGCTGCCGGTCGCAGCCGCCAAGACCTTCATCGCACGGCAGCGTCCTGCTGCCGTGCGATGAGGCTTGTCAGGCGCGTGCGGGCCGCCAGCAACGTCGCCAGCCGCCCGGTCAGCATGTCGCGTTCGAGGAAATAACCGGTGGTGTGCAATGCCGCCGCGACATCATCCCATGAAGGCGCATCATCGGCACCGAGCAGCAACGCCGGCAGCGGCAGCAGTCGCGCCGCATAGGGCAGGCCGGCACCGCGGCTGACGGCGTGCGACGACTTGGGCGAGACATAGGCGAGGTCGGTCGTTACCCCGGTCACGACGCAGTTCGACAGATCGGGCCCGAACCCCAGTTCCGTCATCAGCAGCAGTTCGTAGCGCGCCACCCCGGCCATGGCGCGCGCCGGATCGACGCCGAGCGTCATCGCTTCGAGCAACCCGTCGAGCGCGCCGTAGAGGGGCGGGTGCGGCACGCCCTCGGTCAGCAATGTCGCGGTCAGCCCGGTCAACCATTCAAGGCTGGCAGCCCCCAGCGCATCAAGCGCCAGTCCGGCGCGCGAACTGCCCAGCTCGGCGGTCGCGCTGCCGAGCTGGCTGTCGAGCCGTGCGTGCAGTTGCAGCGCCACGCTGTTGCCCAGGCCAAGCACCGGCCGCAGCCGCCGCGACCGGCCGCCACGCACATAGCCCGCGACCAAGCCGTGATCCGGCGTCAGGAAACGCACCACCGCGCCGTGCTCGCCGTGCGGCAGCACGCCGATGACCAGCGCCGGGGCTTCGATATCCATGCGCCACCCTAACGCCAAACATGGCGTCAGGGCAGGGGGTCGTTCGAGGCCTAGTTCGCCGCCAGCGCCGCTGCCATTATGGCGTCACCCGCCGCCGCGGTGTTGGCGTACGACTGGCTCCACATCTGCGTCGGTGTGGCGCAGATCGGCTGGCCGAAACCGCCACAGTTGATCGTGTAGACCATCGGCGCGGTGTAGCCATAGGCGTAGGGGTAGGCGAACAGCGGCCCGTAGGGATAGACGGCGTTCCAGGTCGCGGTGTCGGCGGCAGCGATCCCGACAACGGCGGCTGCCGTCACGACACCCGCAGCGCCCCACGCCGCATAGGGGTGGTAGCCATAGCCCCAATAGCCATGCGAATAGCCATCGACGGCGCCGGGGTAGCGGTAGCCGGTCGCCGCCATCGGCGGGTGGTAGGCGTCACCGCCGACCGCAACGCCGCCGGCATGATAGGCATCGCCGCCAACCGCCGCGGCGGGCGGATGATATTCATTGCCGGGGACATAGGCCGCGCCGGGCTTGTAGCCGGTGTCGGTCATCTGCGGCGGGCGATAGTCGCCGCCATTGGCGCCGTGGTACCAGTCGGCACCGCCGGCGCTGTCGTGCCAGCCGGAGTCGCCGTGCATGTCGTCACCGCCGAAGCCGTCACCGCCGTGAAAGCCACCACCGCCCCAACTGCCGCCGCCGTGGAAGCCGCCGCCGCCGCCGAAGCCGCCGCGTGCCAGCGCCGGTGCGCCGATCACCAGCGCCGCCAGCGCGACGCCTGCCAAAAGACCTGTGCCACGCATCACAGCTTGCCCGCGGCCTGATAGGTCGAAATGTTCGGGTTGGCCTTGCAGACCTTCGCCAGCGCCGCGGTGTTCTTGGTGATCCAGTCCTGCGTCAGCGCCACCTTCGACAGGTCGGCGCCCGACTTGCCGGTGACATAGCCGTGCGTCCAGATGACCAGCATGAACACGTCGCGTTGCGCGCGCGTTGCCTGGCTCTGGCGGTCCGACGTCGGGTTGGTGCCCGGATTGGCGACAGCGAGCATCGACACGAACTCGCCGCAGCTGGTGCCGAGCAAGTCGGTGTTCGGGGTCATCGGCGGTGCCGTCGGCGCGGCGCCCGCCTGCGGACCGACGCCCGGCAAGCTCGGTGCAGCAGCAACCTGCGCGGCGGTTTGCGCCAGCGCCGGGACCGACAATGCGATCAGCGGTGCGCACAGTCCGGCGCGAACGAAGTTTGAAAATGACATGCGAGTCTCCCGTTACCCAATTCTCATAAAACTAACATGCCGACGCACGCATTTAACTACGGATAAATACGCACTTTCGGCACAGCGTTTGCGTCACTCGCTCCAGTCGAGCCCCATGCCCTTGTAGACATCGCGGTCTTCGGACCAGTCGGGCTTGACCTTGACGTGCAGGAACAGGTGGATCTTGCGGCCGGTCAGCGTGGCGATTTCGCCGCGGGCGACCGAGCCGATTTCCTTGAGCCGCGCGCCGCCCTTGCCGAGCACGATGGCTTTCTGGCTGTCGCGCTCGATCAGGATTTGCTGGTGGATGACCGTCGAGCCGTCCTTGCGGTCTTCCCATTTCTCGGTCTCGACCGCCGCCGAATAGGGCAGCTCGGCGTGGAGCTGGCGATACAATTGCTCGCGGGTGATTTCGGCGGCCATCAGGCGCGTGGTGGCGTCGCTGACCTGGTCTTCGGGGAAGTGCCACGGGCTCAGCGGCAGCTTGGCGGCGAGTGCCGCCTTGAGCTCGGGGACGCCGTCACCGGTCTCGGCGGCGATGAAATAGGTTTCCTCGAAGTGCGCGATGCCATTGGCGTGCGTCGCGAGGTCGAGCAGCTTGCCCTTGTTGGTGATGTCGACCTTGTTGAGCACCAGCAGCTTGGGCTCCTTGCGCGTCGCCATCGCTTCCAGAATCGCGGCGGCGTCGGTGCGGAAACCGGTCTTGGCGTCGACGACAAAGGCGATGACATCGGCGCCGCTGGCGCCTTCCCAGGCAGCGCGCACCATCGCGCGGTCGAGCCGGCGGCGCGGCGCGAAGATGCCCGGCGTATCGATCAGCAGCAGTTGCGCGTCACCGTCGACGGCAATGCCCATCAGCCGCGTGCGGGTGGTCTGCACCTTGTTCGAGACGATCGCGACCTTCTGGCCGACGAGCGCGTTGACGAGCGTCGACTTGCCGGCGTTCGGCGCACCGACAACGGCCACCGTGCCGCAACGTTGCTGGTTGGTCATCGCGCGGGTGTTCCTTCACTGACCGCGGCGAGCATCGCCACCGCGGCGGCCTTTTCGGCCTCTTGCTTGCTGCTGCCGCTGGCATCGACGGGGTCGCGGCCACGGATGCTGACCGCGACGCGGAAGCGCGGCGCATGGTCGGGGCCTTCGCGGCGCATGACGGTGTAGGTGGGGATCGGCAGCCCCTGGCCCTGCGCCCATTCCTGCAGCGCCGATTTGGGATCCTTGGGCGCGCGTGTCGCGGTATCGACCATCGGTTCCCAGTGGCGGCGCACAAAGGCCTCCGCCGCCGCCCAGCCGCCATCGACATACAGCGCGCCGATCAGCGCTTCGGTCATGTCGCCGAGCACGTTTTCGGACGCCGCGACATGCGCGTTGCGCGCCGCGCGGTCCATGAACAGGTGCGCGCCGACATCGATGCGCCGCGCGACTTCGGCGCAGCTGCCGCGATCGACCAGTGCTGCAAAGCGCCGTGCCATCTTGCCTTCGACTTCGCCGAAGTCCTTGAACAGCCAGGACGCGACAATGGCGCCAAGGATACGGTCGCCAAGAAACTCGAGCCGTTCATAGCTTTCGCCGGGAAAGCTCGAATGTGTCAGCGCGATGCGCAACAGGCTGGCATCGGCAAAGTCATGGCCGAGCGCGCTGCGGCTCCACGCCGCGAGCGTGTCGTCGGTCGTTCCGGTTGCTGGTTTGAGCGTCCGGCTCAAAACTGCGCGCCGATGCGGTCGGTGCGGATGGCCGTGCCCCAATGCACTGGCGACTGCCGCAGCTTGGCACCATCGACCGAGAAGAACACCCGGTCGGCACGGCCGACAAGGTTGACCGCGGGCACCATGCCGACGCCGCCGTCGATCAGCGCCAGCCGGCTGTCGGCGCTGTTGTCGCGGTTGTCGCCAAGCATGAAATAATGGTCGGGCGGCACAACGACCGGCCCGAAATCATCGAGCGGCGTGTCGGCGGCGCTGTGCGTCACCACATAGCTGCGGCCTGCCAGCGTTTCGCGGTAGCGGTGCTGCGTCGCGCTCGCCGGCTCGGCAACGCGCGGCACCGTGACACCGTTCAATACCAGCTGGCCGTGCGTCACTGCGACGCTGTCGCCGGGCAGGCCGATGACGCGCTTGATGAAGTCGGTGCGGTTGTCGGCGGGCGACTTGAACACCACGACATCGCCGTGCCGCGCCATCCGGCCGGCAGGCATGCGGCCTTCGAACAGCGGCAGCGCCAGCGGCAGCGAATAGCGGCTGTAGCCATAGGGCCATTTGGCGACGAACAGATAATCGCCGACCAGCAAGCCGGGCTGCATCGACGGCGAAGTGATGGTGAACGGCTCGAACACCAGGCTGCGCAGCGTCAGCGCCAGCAGCAACGCACCGCCGATGACTTTGGTGACGCCGCCCAGCCGCAGGCGCAACGCGTTCGCGCGCAGTTCGTGACGCGCGCGTGCGTTCTCGATATCGGCCGGCGTCGGGTAAAGCGCGGCATCAGCCGGGCGCGGCTTGTTCATCGGGCGGGTCCGTGGATCATGCAACGCCCGCATGACGCGCTGCAGCGGTCGAAGTCAAGTTTTGCCCCCGTCAATCCGCGTGGAATCGACGTGGTGCTGCGACAAGTGCGGGTGACGCCGCCCGCCGGTTGATGCTACCACCGCAACAGCGATGGAGCCATTGATGACCGCGACCCGATCGACCGCCGACCCCCTGCAGGCCGCCAGAGCGGCGCTGACAAGGCACGCCGAGGGCCTGGCCGCCACGCCGCTGACGCAGATGTTCGACAACCACGCAGGCCGGCTGGCGGCACTGTCGCACAACGTCGCGGGGCTCTACGCCGATTTTTCCAAGCTCGCAGTCGATGCCCCCGCGCTGGCGCTGCTCGGAGAGCTGGCGGCCGCCGCCGACCTCGACGGCTGGAAAGCGCGGCTGTTCGCCGGCGAGATCGTCAACCCCAGCGAGCGCCGTGCGGCCACGCACACGGCCGAACGCGGTGTCGGTGCGGCGCGTGACGTCGCGGCGGCAGCCGTGGGGCAGGCCAAGATGCACGCGCTGGTCGACCGCGTCCGCGCGTCCGACGTCCGCCACATCGTCCACATCGGCATCGGCGGCTCGGCACTTGGCCCGGCGCTGCTGCTCGATGCACTCGGCGATGGCGGCGATGGCCCGGCGTGCCATGTCGTCGCCAACATCGACGGCGTCGCGCTGCAACGCGTGCTGGCGCAGTGCGACCCGGCGTCGACGCTGCTGGTGCTGGTGTCCAAAACCTTCACGACACTCGAAACCATGACCAACGCCGCCTCGGCGCTCGACTGGCTGGCGGCGGGCGGTATTGCCGAACCACGGTCGCGCTGCATCGCCGTCACCGCCGCACCCGCACGTGCCGCCGCATACGGCATCGCCGACGAGAACATCCTGCCGTTCGCCGAAACCGTCGGTGGCCGCTACTCGCTGTGGTCGGCGGTCGGCCTGCCGCTGGCGCTGCGCTGCGGCTGGGCGACGTTCGCGGCATTGCTCGACGGTGCCGCCGCTATCGACCGGCATTTCCGCGACACGCCGTTTGCGGCCAATTTGCCGGCACTCGCCGGTGCGCTCGATGTCTGGGCCGCGACCTTCCAGAATGTCCCGACACGCGCCGTATTCGCCTACGACCAGCGCCTCGCGCTGCTGCCCGCCTATCTCCAGCAGCTCGAAATGGAGAGCAACGGCAAGCGCGTCACCCGCGACGGCGCGCCGCTCGTCGGCGCGTCGGCCGCGGTAACGTGGGGCGGCACCGGCACCGACGCACAGCACGCGGTATTCCAGCTGCTGCACCAGGGCACGCAGGCCATCGTCACCGAATTCGTCGCGGTCATCGAAGCCGGCGACAAGCTCGCGCCGACACACCACCGCCAGCTGCTCGGCAATTGCTTCGCGCAGGGCGCCGCGCTGATGAAGGGCCGCAGCTTCGACGCCGCACTGGCGCTGTCGGGCGGCGATCCCGCACGCGCCGCCGCCAAGAGCTTCCCCGGCAACCGGCCATCGGCGACGTTGCTGCTCGACCGGCTCGATGCGGTGACGCTGGGCGCGCTGCTGGCGTTCTACGAACACCGCACCTTCACCGCCGCGACGCTGCTCGGCATCAACCCGTTCGACCAATGGGGCGTCGAACTCGGCAAGGAAATGGCCGGCCAGGTCGAATCCGGCGGCGCCTTCGATGCCTCGACCGCGGCGCTGATGGCGCGCGCCGGGCTCTGAGCCACCCGGTTGCTGGCCGCTGGACTTGCCCGGCAAAGGGCGTATCCTGACTATTCGGGTGCGTTGAAGGCAAGGGGGGACACCGTGCTGCGACATGGTCTGGCCATTGTAACATTCGCATTGCTGTCCGCCTGTGCGACGGTGCCGCGCGGGCCGGCGTTGTCGCTCGCCGATGCTGGCCAGCAGACCACCGAGGTCGCCGCGTCGACCTTCGAGACCGTATCCTCGGACGTCAGCCTCAAATTGCAGCGTCAACTGGTGCGTTCAGTCGCGGTCAAATGCGCCGCGGATGCGACGGCGTGCGACCCCGCGGTCATCATTCCCGAACAGGAAGCCCAGTTCGCCGAAGACCAGGCGCTGGCGAAAACCATCCAGTTGCGCGCCCGCGCCATCAACGCGCTCGGCGCTGCCTATAAGGCGCTCGGGGCGGAGGCCAAATATGACGCACCGGGCGAGCTCGAAGCCGCGGTGGGGTCGCTGTTCGGCTCGGTCAATGCGTTTGCCGCGGCGGTGTCGCTGCCGGCGACCGTGCCACTCGATTTTGCCGGCAAGGTGCTCGCCAAGGCTGCGGGCGTCGGTGCAGCACATGCGCAGACCGAGCGGCTGATCCATGGCAGCGTGATGATCCGTGAAGCCAACCAGCGCCTCGCCGACGCGCTGGCCGGCGAGGCCAAGACCGATCAGGAAATTGCCGACACGCTGGCGCGGGTCCGCAAGAACCTGATTAAAACACTGGTTTCAACCGGTTACGCCGATCCGCTGCCGTTCGTGACTGAATTCCAGGCGCCGCTCGGGCTGGCGCCGCCGCCGACACTGTCGACGCCGCGCGCTGCCGCAGTCGCGCTGACGCTGATCGATTATCAGGACTGGGTGCGCAGCCAGACCGCCGCGAAAGTCTATGCCGCCAATGTCGAGGCGCTCGCGGCATTGCGCGAACAGCATGTCGAGTTCGAAAAGGGCGCGCCGGTAACGCTCGACGAAGTCATCGCCGCCCTGGGCGAGGCCGAGGGCTGGGCCGCGATGTACAACAACCGGTCGAAATAACGGGGGTGGCGTATGTCGACGAAGGACGAAAAATTCGACCAATATGATCAGGCGTACATCGACGCCGACGACAACTATAACGACGACATAACCGCTGCGAAGGGCAAGCCCGAGCTGATCGACCGCATTGATGCCAATTATGCCCGGATCAGCGGCATGTGGTCGCTCGCCAAGCGGCTCAAGCTCGACGCCAACAATGATGCCATTGATGCGGCGCTAAACAATGCCAAGGCCGCCAACAAAGCGGTCAAGGATGGCCGCGCAGCCGCCGCCAAAATTGTCACGACGGTCAAGAAAGTCGACGCGGTGGTCGGCGCGCTGGCGACGCTGACCGACGAGCTGCGCAAGGTCTAAGAAGAAAGAGCCTT
>CALDHQ010000151.1 GCA_937894055.1 uncultured Polymorphobacter sp. | reverse complement strand
TATAAGCCCAAGCGACGCCAACGCCCATCGCGATCAGCGTGAACATGTTGAGCTGACGGTTCCGGATCGAGGCCCAGCCGCGCACGAAGAACGGCCAGCCCGCCCACAGCACCACCGGGGTCGCGAGCGCAAACTGGACCCAGTTCGACGTGGTACGCGGCACCATCATCATCAGCCCGGTCAGATGCCCGCCCATTTCGAGCGCGAACACCGGCAGCGCCAGCACCAGACCGACCCAGAAGCGGCGCGTCATGTCGACCAGTTCGGCATTGGGGCCGGCGTCCGCAAGCGGCGTCTCGGGCTCGAGCGCCATGCCGCAGATCGGGCAGCTGCCGGGGCCGGGCTGGCGGATTTGCGGGTGCATCGGGCACGTCCAGATCACACCCTCAGCGACTACGGGAGTTGCGGATGATTTGGGCTTCAAATAGTGCGACGGGTCGGCGACGAATTTCACGCGGCATCCAGCGCTGCAGAAATGATAGGCGTGGCCGTCATGGTCGGCGTGATGCGCCGTCGTGGCAGGATCAACGCTCATGCCGCACACCGGATCGGTCACCTTGCCAGCCAAATTATGACTGTCGGCGGCGGTGCCGTGGTCATGCGACGGGCTGTTCGGTTGTGGGGCATCACGCATTGCTTTGGTCCTGCTGCGTTGTGCCCGATTCCGACACAAATCCACCCGAGCGCGATGTGGATTTGCCGTCCATCACGTCAAACTCCCGGAAGGTGCGAGAGTTCCAAGCCACGCCACCAGCGCGAGGATCGTCACGCCGATTGTCGCCTCGAAGCGCAAGCTACGGCGCAGTGCCATGCCCGATGTAGCACCAGACACCAGCGCCGATTGTAGATCGGGGGTCAGGCGATAGCGGTTAAGCGCCGCCAATCCGAGCATCGCTGCGAACAACACCAGCTTGACCAGCAAGAGCTGGCCGTAGCGCGAGGCTGGCAAGTCAGCCAGATGCGCGGGGCCAATCAGTACTAGGCCGTTGACCACGCCGGTGAGCAGCAGCGTGGCGACCAGTATCGATCCGGGTAGTGCGAACGCGGCGAGTGCGTGGTACAGTGCTGCGCCGCGCGCGCCGGAAAATTTGCCGGCTGAGCCAATCAGCATCAGCAGTGCCGCCAGCGCGCCGATCCACACGCCCGCCGCCCACAAGTGCAGTATATCGGCAACCAGATGAAGTTGCGCGGCGCGGCTGTCGGCCATTGCCGCATGGCCACTCCATGCCAGCGTCCCCAGCGCAATTGCCGCAAAGGCCAGCACCACCATCATCCGGGCGCGGTTAATTGGCGCCGGGAACATGAACGACAGCACAAACACCAGCGCGGCGAGCCGCAGCAGCGCAGCGGTGCCGAACGCGGTCGCGGTCAGGACTGCCGTAATTTCCGCGCGACCCACGGCGGCAAGCTCCGCGCCGCTCATTGCCGCGGCCATAGTGATGACACCCGCAACTGACAGCAGGACTCCGGTCGCGGCCGTCGCCAGCACAAAGGTGCGTACCGGCAGCGTTGGCGTCAGGTCCGCTGGGCGCTGCCGAAAATTATACAGTGCGAACGCCGGCACGCCGAACAGCAACATCAGGTCGAGATACAGCCCGAACCGAAGTGCGATCGTCAGTACCTCTGTCACTGGCTATTTGACCGTGAAACTGAAGCTGCCTGTGACGCGATGCGTGTCGGCGGCGACGGCATACCAATCGAGCGTATAGCCGCCCGCCGGCATCGGCGCCTTGGTGGTGATGATTAGCGTTTTGCCGTCGGCACCGACTTTGGTGGTGAGGCCCGACATCTTCATCGGTGCGTGGTTGGTCATGCCCGGCATCGACGTCATCTGCAGTGTGCCACCCGAAAAGGCTGCTTCGAGCTTTTCTGAAAAGTGCAGTTCGATGGTCGCGGTTGGCGCAACGGTCGTGTTTGCTGCGGGCAGGCTCGATACCAGCGCGGGGTGCGCGGCAGCTGCGGTGCCCATGGCAACTAGCGTGAATGCGGCAGCAATGCGGAAAGCGGTGAACATTGATTTCTCCCTTGGCTTCATCACTGATACGCCTTTTGTGGAGCTTCCCCTCAACCGGAATCAAAATAAGGGGCAGCAACGCGCGCTGCGTATGAGAGGTAAGCGAGGTAGAGATACGGCTATGAACGACGAATACGACGCACTTCTGAACCGGCTGGCGCACACCGCCGTCGATCCGCGGCTGGCGGTGGGCCGCGCTTCAGTGATGTCGCGGATTGCTGCGGGCGACGGCCGCGCCCCGCGCGCACTGCCGCTGCAGTTCGGCGCGTTGGCAGCGCTGGCGTTGGTCGTCGGGATCGGCAGCGCCGGTCTGCCGGTCGCGCCCGTGCAGGCCACAGCTGTGCTCGCACCATTTTCTCTCGAGACGCCGCTGGCGCCGTCGCATTTGTTATTGGGCACGCGGTGACCGGCGTGCAGCGCACAGTGTTGGCCGCTCTCGTGGTCTTCGTTGCAGCGGTCGCTGGCGTCTGGGTCGGCCACGCGATGTTCAAGCCCGCGCCGCCGCCCGGTGCCGAACTTCACGCGCTGCTCCATGACGGGCTTGAGCTCGACGCCGCACAACAGGCCCAGCTTGAAGTGCTTGAACAACGGTTCGGCGTGCGGCGCCGCGCCCTCGAACTCGAACTGCGCGCCGACAATGCCCGGCTCGCCGAAGCCATCGAGGCCGAGCATGGCGATGGCCCACAGGTCCAGGCGGCGGTCGATCGGTCGCATCAAGTGATGGGCGAACTGCAAAAGGCAACTCTGGCGCATGTGTTTGCCATGCGTGCGCTGCTGCATCCGGACCAGGCGGCAAAGTTCGACCAGCTGATCGTCCGCAAGCTCACCGATGGCGGTGAATGAGTCTTGACCTTGCGACCTGTTCGGACAGCGAACTGGCAGCGCTGACGCTCGGCGGGCGCCAGAACGCATTTGCCGAGATCATGGCACGGCATGAGGCTCCGTTATTCCGGCTGATCCGCGGCCATGTCGGTGACGCCGATACCGCGCTCGACCTGACGCAGGACAGCTTTATCGCGGCTTACCGCGCTCTTGCCCAATACGACCAGGCGCGGCCGCTGCGCAGCTGGCTGGTGCGCATCGCGATCAACAAGTGCCGCGACCGCGCGCGCCGCCGCGCCGTTCGCGGCTTGCTGTCATTTGCGCGACCGCTCGACGCAGCCATCAACGAGACGGTCGCCGATAGCGCTCCAAACGCCGAGCAGCAGCTCGGTGACGCCCGCGAGCTCGACCGGTTGTGGGCGGCCATCGCCACCTTGCCCGGCAACCTCAAGGAGCCGCTGCTGCTGCGGACGGTCGAGGAACTGTCGCAGCGCGAGACCGCGCAGGTTTTGGCGATCAGCGAAAAGGCCGTCGAAACGCGCGTGCATCGCGCCCGCAAGCAGCTGGAAAAAATTATGCACGCCGGTTGAGGGCGGCCGCCACTGGCTGCGTAATCATGGGTAGCACGCTCGCCGTTCGCGCCAGCGTTATTTTTTCAAAGGCCATCCATGCCCCGCACTGTCGATCGTCGCCAATTCCTGCGCGGGACGCCATTAGCCGCTGCCGGTCTGTCCATGAACGCCCTGTTCCCGAGCTGGGCACGCAGTGCCACAACCGGGCTCGCCACGCCGCTGCCGATGGTTTCCGGTACCGACATCGCCTTGACCATCGGTCATGCTGCGTTTGAGGTCGACGGGCGGATGAGCCATGCGGTCACGGTCAATGGCACCGTGCCCGGGCCGCTGATCCGGCTGAAGCAGGGGCAGAACGTCCGGTTGGCGGTAACGAACACGCTGTCCGAAGATAGCTCGATCCATTGGCATGGGCTGTTGCTGCCGTTCCAGATGGACGGTGTCCCGGGCCTGAGCTTCCCAGGCATTCGGCCAGGCGAGACCTTCGTCTACGATTTCCCCGTACGTCAGGCCGGCACCTATTGGTATCACAGCCATTCGGGCCTGCAGGAGCAGATCGGTCACATGGGGCCGATCGTAATCGACCCTGCCGGTGCCGATCCTGTTGCCTACGACCGCGAACACATCATCGTGCTGTCCGACTGGAGCGCGATGCACCCGCACGCCGTCATGCTCAAGCTGCGTCAACAGCCGGGCTATTTCAACCATCAGCGGCAAACGCTCGGTGGATTGCTCGCGGGCGAGGGACAAAACGCTGCCGACCGCGCCGAATGGGCCAATATGCGCATGGACCCGACCGATATTTCCGACGTGACCGGATCTACCTACACCTATCTCGTCAATGGCCATGGCCCGAAGGACAATTGGACCGCGCTGTTCACGCCGGGGGAGCGTGTCCGGCTGCGGATCATCAATGCCGCTGCGATGACCTATTTCAATTTTCGCATACCGGGGATCGACATGACGGTGGTTCAGGCCGACGGCAACGATGTGCGTCCGGTGAAAGTCGCCGAGCTGCAGATCGCCGTCGCCGAAACCTATGATGTCATCATCGAGACCAAGCCAGGCGACGACCGCGCGTTCACGCTGGTCGCCGAAGCCGTCGACCGGTCGGGCATGGCGCGCGCCACGCTGGCGCCGCGTGCCGGCATGGTCGCCGAAGTGCCGCCGCTGCGTCAGCGGCCGCTGGCGACGATGAAGGACATGGGCATGGACATGTCGGGCATGGCCGCAATGGCGGCGGCGGGCATCGACACGTCGGCGATGGACATGTCGATGCGCAATCCGAAGAACGCACCACAGGTGCGGATGGGGCCAGGCGTGCAGACGATCGCACCAATGCCCGTCGACCGCACAGGCGAGCCGGGACAGGGGCTCGCGGATGTCGGCCACAAGGTGCTCACCTATCGCGACCTCGTCGCCTTCGATCCCAATCCCGATCCCCGGCCACCGTCGCGGTCGCTCGAAATCCATCTGACCGGCAACATGGAGCGCTACATGTGGTCGTTCGACGGTGTCAGTCTCAGCCCGCTCAAGGCTAAATTGCCGTTCCGGCGTGACGAGCGCGTGCGGGTCAAGCTGGTCAACGACACGATGATGGCGCACCCGATCCACCTGCACGGGCATTTTTTCGAGGTGGTTACCAGCGACACGCCGGGTTTCCACCCGCGCAAACATACTGTCAGCGTGCTGCCGGGCGGCACCGTCACGTTCGATCTGACCGCCGATGCGCCGGGCGATTGGGCGTTCCACTGCCACATGCTCTACCACATGCACGCGGGCATGTTTCAGGTCGTAACGGTGCGTCCGCTCGACGGCGAAACGGCATGATCGTCGCGCGCTTTGTCATCGCCGTCGCGCTGGTCGCCGCTACGCCCGCAGCTGCGCAAACGCATGATCCGGCAATGCACGCGATGCCCGGCATGACCATGTCGCCGTCGCAACCCGCCGATGCGCCGGCGGCCGTTGCAACGCAATCTGCACCCGCCACTGATGCGGCGACGCAGCCGCCGCCCGCACCGACGGGACTCGCGGCTGAGCGGCTTTATCCGCCAGGCGCGATGGACGCGGCCTATGCCGCCATGCTGCAGGAACACGGCGGAATGCCCGCATATATGCTGTTGTTCAATATCGCCGAATATCAGGTGCGCAACGGCAGCGACGGCTACCGCTGGGACGGCCAGGCGTGGTTCGGCGGGGACATCAACCGGTTCGTGCTGAAATCGGAAGGTGAAGGCAGCACGCGCGGCGGTCTCGAAACGGGCGAAGTACAGGCGCTGTTTTCACATGCAATCGGCCCCTATTTTAACCTGCAGGCCGGCCTGCGGCAGGATTTCCAGCCAACGCCCGCACGCACCTATGCCACGATCGGCGTCGAAGGCGTGCTGCCCTATTGGTTTGAAACCGAGGCGGCGGTATTTCTATCTAACCACGGCGAACTGCTCGGTCGCCTGCAAGGCTATTACGACCAGCGCATCACCCAGCGCCTGATCCTACAGCCGCGCATCGAGGCCAATCTTTCGGCGCAGGACATCGCCGAGACCGGGATCGGCGCCGGCGTGTCGAACATCGAACTCGGCCTGCGGCTGCGTTACGAAATCCGCCGCGAGTTCGCTCCGTACTTCGGCATTTCCTACGACAGCAAGATCGGCAAAACCGCGGACTTCGCGCGTATAGGCGGTAACGACGTTCATAATTCCAGCATAGTATTCGGAATCAGGATGTGGATATAATACAATTCACATAGAAATATCGAAATATGTAACTCGTAGATACTAGAATTTTACCTGTGAAATAGGTAGAAATTGACTTTCTATATATGCACCAAATCTAATTTGGTGTGCAATATAGCCTCACAAGGACGCCGTATTACGTAGTTTTACGGATTTTAGTGTTGGTCTATGGCATATATTATTTATATCGCTGAACGAAAACGCCAGCCTGTCGGGTGCATTGCAGCGAGGCCCCGAACAGCAAAATGGAGTTGCACCTTAGGAGAAACACGATGTCGAATAACATCAGACGCGCATTTGTAGCCGCATTGGTGCTTGCAGCGGCACCTCTCGCAATCGCATCACCTGCGAGCGCAACCGGAATCGGACACACCATGTTCATGCGCGGATCGATCGTCAGCATGTCGGGCGACGTGGCAACCATCTGCGTCGGCAAGGCCGATGGTGCGACGCCAGGACAGGTGCTGAATGTCGTCCAGGTGAAAATGGTTCCCGGCGGCGCGAAGGGTGCGCCAACGCCGCAACGTACAAACGTCGGCACCGTGCATATCGATGCGATCATCGATGACCATTTCGCAACGGCCACTGTGGTGAGCGGCAAGGCTGCCACGAATGACATTGTCGAATTGAAGAAATGAGCGAGGCGGCCGGCGCTTAGCAGCACCGGCCGCTCACCATTTGGTCTGGGACATCTAGCCGCCGGATTGATGGCAGCGGCAAATATCGCAGTTGGAATTTGCGATGGGTCGAGGGGGGAATTACCCGACGAGCCGGTGGCGACAGCGCCAGGTTTACTTCGGTGGCTTGCGCGACGAACTGTGCATATTGATCACCTTCCAGCCAGCTTCGGTCTGCCTGAGCACGCTGGTTTGGACGCCAATGCGGTCTGCGGGTGCGCCCGCCTTGGGTACAATCCGATAGCCGTAGGTTTCGATCGTGATCGCGACCGGCCCTTCAAAACGCACTTCGATCTTGTAGTCGTTGAACCGGAAGGTCTTGAACTCGGCAAATTCTGGTCCGAGATGATGCTCAAGGTAATGCGTGTAGCTGCCCTCATCGCCGCCCGATTCGAAAATTCGCGAGTCGGGCGTGAACAGTCGCTCGGTGCCGCGCATGTCGAGGCGTTCGATCGCGGCTTTGTAGGTAGCGAGTACGTCGCGCACTTCAGCTGCATTGCGGTCTGACGCCGGGTCAGCGTTCGCGGGTGTTGAAATCGAGGCGATCGCAAAGAGCGCCAGGCCTGACCAGAATGCTGTTGCTGACGGCTTCAATGTTCACTTTCCCTCTGGCCAACTTTTCTGAACCAAACCCTGATGACAGCACAGACTGCTACCGAGAAAACTCAATTCGCGCCAGAGGTCGTCGTCCCTATGCACCTGACTATGCCCCGCGTTCGAGCACAGGGGCAAATCCGCCGCCCGGGGTGCGCATGTTTGTTGTCTGCCCTTGATACAAGCGCGCGGCGGTTAGCAGGACTTCTCCGGCATAAGTATATAATCTGATGTCGACCTTCAGCGCGCTGGACTGTCCGTCGATCACGACCGACCGGCCCGAGGGCGCCGCGAACGCTTGTGCGACGTAGTCGCCCGCCAAGATGTCGGCCCAGACCTTGCGGGTGATCTTGTCGCCACGATAGGCGGCCTTGCTGCCATGTCCACGTGCGGGCTTGAAGAACCATAGCCGGCGCTTCTCCCAAAGCTCGTCAGCGTTGACTGGCGAAACGGACACAGTCCGCGGCACAGTCGCGCGGAGAGTGTCACAAAATTTGGCCGTCAGGCCCCATTCGGCGAGGAGCACAGGATCGGACAACAACGTCAGGTTTCGCTTGTCGGCGAGCAGCGCATGAACATGCGGGTTGGGCGTGACCACGACCTTGCCGCGGGCATAGGCGGCGCGCAAAGCGGCATGGCGTGGTTCCTCGAGCCCGAAATCCACAAGCCGGTTATAGACAAGGTCGATCCTGCGGCCATCAATACTCAGCCCGATTTCATCGGCGACGAGTTCGGCAGCGTCGACAATCACCGTATCGATGTCGTGGTTGTCGAGTAGCGCTTGGGCAAGCTTAAATTCCGGGTACAGAAATTGCGTTTCGGGAGAATCGTCAACGATTGCGATCGTCATCGGTCGTCCGCTGCCGCGTTGTCGCTGCCATTCGGCGACAAACATCGCAGCAATTCTGGCACCGAAATCTTGCGCATCCGCGATCGTGTTGATCGAAAGCCGCGCGTCGGCGCAACATCCGCGTTGCGCCTCGGCGAGCAGCGCGTTGAAAAAGGCGCCACCGGCATTGGTGTTGACTTCGATCAGCCGTGGCCCTTCGGGCGTGATGTGAAAGTCATACCCCATCAGCGCCCCGGCAGGGCCGAAATCGGTCGCGGCGATTTCCGGTGCCCACGCTAGAACTGCAGCCTGGTAGTCCGGCAACAGTGCTGCGGCTTCGATGGCCTCGACGGCGCGTGTCATGGCCAGCATGGTGTCGGGCGCAACGAACACTGGGACGTTGGAGAAGAGCGAGGGGTGAGAGGCCGTCAGGGTCGCAGCAAACCCTGGGGCGCCAACCTCCGCGTCAAGCGCCCGTTGCAACGCCAATCTGTCGAGCGTGATGCAGTGGCAGCCCTGATTCAATCGTTCGGCAACGTCATCACCTACTACCACGCCCAAAACGATCCTCGATCCAGCTGTAATGGTGTATGCTTCCGTCCTGCATTCTGTTGTCGCAAACGAGATACTTGATCAACGCGGTAATGCCTAGCACCACGTAGACTGTGGCCAGCTACCCCCCTCCGCGAGCGGCAGCTTTGGAGAGATCGGCGTCATAAAGCTGCCCGACAGCAACCGGCCCCGAACTTGCCAAAAAGGCCGCTGGACGGCAACACGCTCAGTCATTGCTCACGCCAGTGAACCCGAGCAGCTGTGCGGTCTGGCGCAGCCGCTGAATTGGCGAGCCCGCCGTCAAAGGCCAGTAAGCAAGCACGCGTCGAACATATCCCGGAGTTTCCGTGTTCGCCGGAATGCCGTTGGACCGGCTGACCGCCTTCGGGCCGGCGTTGTATGCCGCCAACGCCAGCGTTACCGAGCCGAACTGCTCCAGCATATTGTGCAAATAGCGCGCACCGCCGTCGATGCTTCCAAGCGGGTCGTATCGATCTACGACGCCGAGTTCGCTCGCGGTTGCTGGCATCAATTGGGTTAGGCCCCGCGCGCCTGCCGAACTTGTGGCAAACTCGACATACCCGGATTCTGCAAGGATTAATGCGTCGAGGAGCCCCGGTGGCAGCCCATGCTGGCACTCTGCGCGCGCAACAGCAGGCCACCATTTGGCCCGCCGCTGGACCGTGCCAATTCCCAAGCCGGATACGACGGGCGGCGATTCAGCGGCGAGACAAGCGTCGCTGGCAGGCGTTGGGCCTTCCGTCGTCGGAATGTCTTTCGTGGCTTGGGTCCAGACTGATGCCACGGTATCGCGGGAAGCCTTCGAGGCCCCGAGCAAATTCAACGCGAAGCCGTCTTCGGTTCTCCGACTAACACTTGCTTCGTTCGCTGGCGATTTCGAAAAATCCATAATGACGACCGTCTGGGCCGTAGCGGGCACGGCAAGAAACAAGGCCAACACTGGAATCCACCAACGCATAATTTAGCATACAAATATGCTAAACCTCCAGTCAATGCAAATTTGGCGGAGGGCATCGAGCGCCCTGAAATCATCCGCAATTGTGCGGACAATCAGAGGGGAGCTGGCTCGATTGAATGCACGGTCATACCAGAAGAGGAGCTTCCCATGACCCTTCCGCTAATGCCAAATTCGGCGCCGACGCAGCTGCGGCCAATCGTGCTGCTGCCGAGTGGCAATACCATCGATCTCGCGAACCCGAGCCCCAACAGCTGGAGCGATGACGACTTGGCCGTTGGCCTGGCGCGCACCTATCGATGGGGCGGTCATTCACGCTGGTCGCGACCGTTATCGGTAGCGCAACACAGTCTGACGGTATTGGCGATCCGCGAGCTTGATGCGCCATTGACCCCGCAACAGGCATTGTACGAGTTGCTGCATGATGCGGAAGAGGGGCTGTTGGGTTTCGACGCTATCGCACCGCTGAAGCCATTTCTCGGTGAACCCTTTCGAGCCCTTTGTGCCCGGCTGACCGTCGCCATCGCCAACCGTTATGGACTCACCGATCTCAGTCCAGATGAATTCACTGCACACAAGCATGCTGACCGTGTTGCGGCGGCAAGCGAGGCCTTGCATGTCGCCGGGTGGTCGGCGCATCAAATCTCCGACACGTTGGAGATTGCCGAAGCACCTCTTGATAACGACCCTCTTGAGGGTCTGTCGTCGGGCAGCACCTTCGAACCATGGGAGCCATGGACCGACATTCTAGCGCGGCGCCACTGGTTGGCCCGGCTGCGACAGGAGCTGGCTCGCGCTGATACGTTGGCGCCGTTCGCGCCATGAGCTTGGTCAACGTGAACAGCCGCGCGCAGATCGAGCACCTCGGCCGATCGATTGTCGAAGCGCTCGGCGGCAAATGGTCGACGGCCGGCGGCATGTGCCGCTGTCCGGCACATAATGACCGTACACCGAGTCTTTCGGTACGGATGGGCACGCGTAACCTGTTGTTCCATTGCTTCTCAGGATGCGAAACGCGTGACGTCCTGGCGGCGCTTCGCCGCCGCGGAAATGTGTGGGCATCGGACGGATTTGTGACCGGTCGACCTGTTCCGGACGCTGCTTGCCCGGCAGCCGTGATCATTGCCCGATTGTGGAACGCAGGGCGAGCCATCGACGGCACACTCGCGGATCGATATCTCCGAAGCCGAGGTATCGCCACCGCCGGCGCGCAGCTTAGATTTCATCCACGCGTTCAGGTTGGAAGCCTGAGCACGGCGACCTTCCATCCAGCGTTGCTCGCAGCGGTCCGCGACGACAGCGGCATGATTGCCGTGCATCGCACGCTCCTCGACGCCGAGACCGCCGGGCTTGCGAGGATCGATCGACCCAAGCGCATGCTCGGCCGCCCGCTTGCCGGCGCCCTTCTTGGGCGGCGCCTTGCCGCGCCGCCGCAGCCGGTCCAGCTTGAGCTTGGCGCTGCGAGAGGTGGGGGGGATAATCGGCGGCAGAGGGTGAGTGAGTGAGTCGTGGCTGGTGGCAGACACGCAGCAGGAGCGGCAGCGGAAGCGCCCTCCCACCGCCGCCCC
>CALDHQ010000150.1 GCA_937894055.1 uncultured Polymorphobacter sp. | reverse complement strand
GCACCGGACGGTCACGGTCGTGGCTCACTGCAACTGCGGTAACCGACTATGTAGAGCGCGAAGCTGCGTTTCTTGATTTCGTTCAGGAAGGCATCGACGCCGTCGCCCGTGGAGAATTTCTCGACGAGGTCGAGGCTGATCGGGTGATCGATGCGATGATACGCGACATCAAAGGCGGATGAAGCGCATCCGCTGGTCGGGCACGGCAATCGACGATCTTCAACGAATCAAGGCGTATCTGGAGCCGATCGATGCTGAAATCGCACGATCGACATTGACGGCCATTCGCGCCAGCGTGCGCCGTCTCAAACCTTGGCCGCTGTCGGCACCAAGCCTCGACGGCGCGCCATTTCGCAAACTGTCCGTGCCGCAAACCCCTTACTTGATCGTCTTCAGGATCGAGAACGACTTTGTCATCGTGCTGCGTGTGTATCATTCCGCCCAAGACTGGCGTAGCCCACGGAACTCATGGCAGCCATGACCCACCGCTCCACAGGCGCGCGGCGGATCGGGCTGCTCGGCGGCTCGTTCAACCCCGCGCATGACGGCCACCGCCATATCAGCATCGAGGCGCTGCGGCTGCTCGACCTCGATGAAGTGTGGTGGCTGGTCAGCCCGCAGAACCCGCTGAAGCCCGAAGCCGGCATGGCGCCGCTGGCGACGCGGTTGGCATCGGCGCAGCGCGCGCGGCGGCATCCGCGCATCCGGCCGCTGGCGATCGAGGCCGAACTCGGCACGCGCTACACCGTCGATACGGTGCGCGCGCTGCAGCGCCGCCACCCCAAAACCGACTTCATCTGGCTGATGGGTGCCGACAATCTGGGCCAGTTCCACCGCTGGCGCGACTGGCGCAAGCTGGCGCGCAGCGTCGCGATTGCTGTTTTTCCGCGTTCGGGCTATGGTCGCAGCGCTCTGACCGCGCCGGCAATGGCTTGGCTCAGGCGCCGGCGCCGCATCACCGCGGCACCGGGCCACTGGAATGACTGGGAGTTACCGGCGATTGTGATGCTCAACATCAGGCTCAGCCCGCAATCCGCGAGCCGCCTGCGTGCGCGCAATCCCGACTGGGCAAGTGCCCCGAAACTATGACTCCCGCCCCGACAATAAGGACGTTGAATTGGCTTTGAACCCCGCCACCGCGCCGCGCGCCGTGGCCGCTGACGACCCTGCGGTCGCCGCCCTGCATGCGCTGATCATGAAGGTGCTCGATGACGACCAGGCGGTCGATGTCGTGTCCATTCCGCTGCGCGGCAAGACCAGCATCGCCGACCATATGGTCATCGCCAGCGGCAAGTCGACGCGTCAGGTCGCTTCGATGGCGACGAAGATCCAGCAGCTGATCAAGACCGAATTGAAGCGCGAATCGCGCGTCGAAGGCCTGCCGACCGCCGACTGGGTGCTGATCGACGCGCAAGACGTCATCGTCCACCTGTTCCGGCCCGAAGTGCGGACGTTCTACAACCTTGAAAAGATGTGGGCGTTCGACGGCCCGTCGGGTTCGACCAGCGAACGCCGCGCGCCGCCGAAGGTCGCAGCCGCCGAAACTACCGACGATTGAAGCTCCACGTCATCGCGCGCGGCCGCATCGGGCGCTGCCCGGAGGCCGACCTCGTCGAACGCTACCGCAAGCGCATGACCTGGCCGATGGCGATCACCGAGCTCGACGACCGCGGCCCCGTCAAGCTGCCGGTGGCGGTGACACCCTGCGTCACCATCGTGCTCGACGAACGCGGCAAGCCATTGGCCTCACGCGCGCTCGCCGACCAGCTGTCACGCTGGCGCGACGCCGGCATGCGCGAGGCCCGCTTCCTGATCGGTGCCGCCGACGGCCATGACGACGACATGCGCGCGCAGGCCGACCTGCTGCTCGGCTTCGGGCTGGCGACCTGGCCGCACATGCTGGTGCGCGCCATGCTCGCCGAGCAGCTGTACCGCGCGACGGCGATTATTGCCGGGCATCCGTATCACAGGGATTGAAGGGCCTCCGGCGGGCAGGCGTGACGCCTGCACCCGATTGAAAAATCTACGGTCATCCCGGCGCAGGCCGGGACCCATTGCCATCGAGACGAGCACGCGCGTTGAAGACGATGGGTCCCGGCCTACGCCGGGATGACGAAAAGCAAACAATTGGGTGCAGGCGTCACGCCTGCCCGCCGGAGGCTCTTGAATGGTCTTCAACCTTCGGTCTGCCGTTCTATGATGGTCACTTGATGCA
>CALDHQ010000149.1 GCA_937894055.1 uncultured Polymorphobacter sp. | reverse complement strand
TACCCTTTCTGGTAATTGATTTTGCAGTTGCCAGTATCTTGACCTCCCTTGGTATGGTCATGGTTTCTCCAATGATGTTCTCATTGCCCTTAAAGTTAATTGTGTTTACTTTGGCTGATGGTTGGGGCTTGCTGTCCACTTCATTAGTGCAGAGCTACATAAATTAGTTCTTATGGAAAGCGGTGTAATTTTAGATTTGGTCTATCAGGCTGCTACTGTTCATCGCCAATTTCATGATCCTAATGAGGTTCAAATAAGCACTTTGCTTTCTATAAAAACAGGAGGTTGTCCTGAGGATTGCTCCTATTGTTCTCAAGCAGCACGTTATCATACAAATGTGAAAGTTCAGAAGTTAATGCCTTATGAGGAGGTGATTGAGGCTGCGGTTCGTGCTAAAGACAACGGGAGTTCCCGCTTTTGCATGGGGGCTGCTTGGCGTGAGGTGCGTGATAACAAAGATTTTGACCGCGTGCTTGAAATGGTTTCTGAAGTAAACAATATGGGACTTGAAGTCTGTTGTACACTTGGAATGCTTACCTATGAACAGGCTGAGCGACTGAAAGCAGCAGGTTGTTTCGCATATAACCATAATATTGATACTTCTGACGAAAATTATCATAACATCATCACCACCCGCAATTTTGAAGGTCCGATCCAGACCATCATCCCCTGGGCCTCCACTCATTACACCGAGCGCCTCATCGAGCAGGTGGAGCTGACCGAGCCCTGGGCAGCGGTCGAGAAGGCCGGCGGCTCGCTGACCACCACCAAGAAGGAAGCCGCGGCCGAAGAGGCCTCAGCTTCACCTGCGACTATCCGGCCTCGCAAACGGGGCCGGCACGTCCTATCTGAGCAGGACTTCGAGTAGGGGAATTGGTGAATGGCTTCGGCCGCAGAACAACTCGCCGCCAATATGAACTTCGGCTCGTTCCAACGGGCGACCGATCTTCACAAGCGTATCTGGTTCACCCTGGGTGCGATGATCGTCTATCGCCTCGGGACCTTCATCCCGATTCCGGGCATTGATCCGGCCGCTTTCGAGCGCGCCTTTGCCGGTCAGGCCCAGGGCATTCTGGGCATGTTCAACATGTTCTCCGGCGGTGCCGTCGAGCGCATGGCGGTCTTCGCCCTGAACGTCATGCCCTATATCTCGGCTTCCATCATCGTTCAGCTCCTCGGCACCATCTATCCGCCGTGGGAAAAGCTGCGGAAGGAAGGCGGGGAGGCGGGTCGCAAGACCCTCAACCAGTACACCCGCTACCTGACGGTCATCCTGGCGCTGTTCCAGTCCTTCGCCATCGCCACGGGCCTGCAATCCAGCCCCGGACTGGTTCTGAACCCCGGCGTCTTCTTCCTGGCCTCGACGGTCGTCGCCCTGATCCAAGGCTTGGAACCGCGCCGTCAGCGCACCACTGAGGTCGGGCACTTGTCCGTGCGCGCCTCGGCGCTTGATGTGAAGACCGTTGGCGCAGGCGGCGGGTCGATCGCCTATGTGCCGGAACTGACCGGGGCGCTGCGCGTTGGTCCACAATCGGCAGGCGCAGTGCCGGGGCCGGCGGCATACGGCAAAGGTGGCACCGAGCCGACCGTCACCGATGCCAATGTCGTGCTCGGCTATCTGCCCGAAAACCTGCTCGGCGGGTCGTTCAAGCTCGACCGCGCTGCCGCGCGTGCGGCGGTGAAGAAGGTCGCTGATGCGCTCGGGCTGGGCATCGAGGATGCGGCAGCAGGCATCATCGCCATCGTCAATGAAAACATGTTCGGCGCACTGCGGCTGGTGTCGATCGCGCAGGGCTATGACCCGCGCGACTTCGCGCTGATGCCGTTCGGCGGCGCCGGGCCGCTGCACGGCAACGCGATGAGCCGGTTGATGGGCAGCTGGCCGGTGCTGGTGCCGCCGTCGCCGGGCGTGCTGTGCGCTTACGGCGATGCCACGACGCGGTTGCGCGTCGATGCGCAGCGCAGCTTCAACAAGATCGTCTCGGCCACCAGCGACGCCGAAGTCGCGGCGGTGATGGACGATATCGCCGCACGCGTCGGCGCCGAGCTCGCTGCCGAAGGCGTGTCGGCGGCCGACCAGACGCTCAAGTTCGAAGTCGATGTGCGCTATGCGGGGCAGGCGTTCGAAGTGCCGCTCGAAGTCGAGCGCCAGGGCTTCAGCATCGCGGCGCTGACCGCACGGTTCGATGCCGAGCACAAACGCCTGTTCACCTTCAACCTCGGCGTGCCGCAGGAACTCGTCAACATCCGCGTCGTGGCGCTCGGCAAGGCGGCGAACGTCGGTGCCGAGGAAATCGCCCGCGGCGACGGCAACCCCGCCGCCGCCAAGATGCGCAACCATGAATTGTGGATGGACGGCAAGGCGCAAGCGGGTGCCATCTACGACCGCGCCAAGCTGCGTAGCGGCGACACAATCAAGGGGCCGGCGATCGTCATCGAGATGGATTCGACGACGCTGATCCACGCCGGCCATGTCGCGACGGTCGATACGTACGGCAACATTCTCATTCGTCCGGAGGCCTGAGCGATGCCGACCACCATCATCGAAACCAACACCACGCCATTCGGCAATCCGACGATTGACCCGGTGACGCTCGACATCGTCGAAAATGCACTGCGCAACGCCCGCGTCGAAATGGACGCGACGCTGGTGCGCACCGCCATGTCGCCGGGCATCCGCGAACAGGGCGACGCCTTCCCGCTGATCGCCGACCGCGCCGGCAAGATGATCGTCGGCCAGTTCGGCAGCTTCATCGGCGGCTTTCTGAAAAGCTGGGACGGCAGCATCGAAGACGGCGACATGATTTTCCTGTCCGACCCATATTCCTGCGCAGGCGCGGTGAGCCATTCGAATGATTGGCTCGTGCTTTTGCCAGTTTTCAAAGACGGACGTTTGATCGCCTTTACGTCAATGTTTGGCCACCAATCCGACATCGGCGGTAAAGTCGTCGGTTCGATGCCCATCAACGCCCGTTCGATTTTTGAAGAAGGCGTGCGTATTCCGCCCGTCAAAATCTGGAAAAAGGGCGAATATAATGACGATCTGATGAAGCTCGTCATGCACCAAACCCGCAAGCCCGATTGGTGTCAGGCCGACCTCAACGCCCTGATCGCCTCGTGCCGTGTGGCCGCGCGCCGGGTGATCGAGATGGCGGCGCGTTTCGGAGATGATGTCTATATTTCGGCCACGCAGGAACTGCTGGCCCGCAACCACCGCGCGATGAAATCCCTGATCGCAATGGCCATCGGCGAGGAGCCGGTGAGCTTTGAAGACTATATTTGCGACGATGGCATGGGGTCGGGCCCGTATAAGATCAAATGCACCATGTGGCGCGAAGGCGAAAAGGTCGTGCTCGATTTTGCAGGAACCGACGCCCAAAGCCAGGCGTCGATCAACTTCTATCTGAACGAGAATATGTTCAAGATGTTCT
>CALDHQ010000148.1 GCA_937894055.1 uncultured Polymorphobacter sp. | reverse complement strand
GGCGTCGCGGCGACGCCGGCGAAATCGATGCGTGCCAGCCGCAACGTGCGGTCGAACGTCGGCAGTGGCGATATCGTCACGCCCGGCGTTTTGCTCGCCACTTCGAAAATCCGAATGCCGGCAGGCGTGCGCGCCAGCACCAGTAGCACGTCGGCAAGCTGCGCGTGGGTGACGTAATTGGCACGGCCGTCGAGCGCCCATTTGTCACCGTTGGCGGTGGCGGTAACCGCAACGCCGTCGGCGGTCCACGTCCCGGCATCACCGGTCATCGCGACGGTGGCGATGGTCTTGCCCGCGGCAATCGCCGGCAGCAGCCGCTTGTTGACCGCCGCGTCGCCGGCCGCTGCGAGCAGGCCAGCGGCGAGCACGCTGCTCGACAGCAGCGGCGACGCGAGCAGCGCCGCGCCGGTTTCTTCCATCACCAGTTCGAGTTCGACCGGCCCGAGTCCGGCGCCACCGAATTCGGGCGCGATGACGAGGCCGGTCAAGCCGAGTTCTACCAGTTGCTGCCACACCGCCGGGTCGTGGCCTTGAACGGTTTCCATGACGCGGCGGACATCGGCTTCGGTGTTGTGGCCCTCCATCAGTGACCGCACGCTCGACTGGATGGCGTTGCGTTCTTCGATCGTCGTCTGGCTCATGGCATCGCCCCGATTGATTGCTTGCGCGGGCGCGAATATCAAAATCGACGGCGCACCCGCTTGACGTCGGCCTTCCTAGGCCGGACTATCGGATGCTGACAATCGAAAACAAGCGGCCGCCAAGTGCCGCATACCTTGGGAACCGACACATGACACGACCTGCACCCGCACGCCCGACTTTCAGCCGGGAGTTCGCCGCATGAGCGCCTGGAGCTACGCCAATATCTGGGAATCGGTGGCTGCCGCACTCCCCGACCAGCCCGCGTTTATTCAGGGTGACGCCGTACTGAGCTGGCGCGACTTTGACGCCAAGGCCAACGGCATTGCCGCCGCGTTGCTCGCCGCCGGGCTGGGCCAGCAGGCCAAGGTCGCATCGTACACGCAGAACTGCGCCGAATATCTGACCGCTTACTATGCCGCGTTCAAGGCGGGCATGGTGCCGTTCAACGTCAACTACCGCTACGGCCCCGAAGAAATCGCCTATCTGCTCGACAATGCCGATGCCGAGGCGGTGGTGTTCGAAGCCGGCTATGCGTCAGTGATCGAGCCCGTCCGCGCCAAGCTGCCCGGCGTCAAGCTGTGGATCGCGATTGCCCGCGACGGCGCGCCGGTCCCCGCCTGGGCGGTCGACTATGCTGCAATCGCCCCGCGCGCCGAGCAGGTCATCGCGCCCTGGGGCCGCAGCGGCGAGGACATGATGTTCATCTACACCGGCGGCACCACCGGCATGCCCAAGGGCGTGATGTGGCGTTCCGGCGACTTGCTCGGGCTGTCGGACTATGGCGCCAATCCGCTTGCGGGTGTGCCGGCGCTTTCCAGCCCCGAAGAGGCCGGCCCGCGCGCGGCTGCCGCGCCGATCCGTCCGCGCGCGATGATCGGCCCGCCGCTGATGCACGGCACCGGCATGCTGACCGCGATGGCAGCGCTCGTCGCCGGCGGCACGGTGCTACTGCTGCCGCAGGGCGCGTTCAGCGCGGCGCAGCTTTGGGATATCGTTGCGACGTATAAGGCGACGCGCATCACCATCGTCGGCCAGCCGTTCGCGCAGCCGCTGCTCGAAGTGCTCGACGCCAATCCGGGGCGCTGGGACCTGTCGACGGTGATGATGATGACCTCGTCGGGCGCGATGTGGGCGCGCGAGAACAAGCTCGGGCTGATCCGCCACATGCCGCAGATCACGCTGGTCGATGCCTTCTCGTCGTCCGAAGCGCTCGGGCTCGGCAGCTCGATGATGACGGCGGATGCCGAAGTCGCGACCGCCGCCTTCACGCTCGGGCCGAACTGCGCGCTGTTCACCGAAGACGGCCGCCGCGTCGAACCCGGCTCGGACGAACGCGGCCGTGTCGCGGTCAGCGGTTTCCTGCCGGTCGGCTATTACAAGGACCCGGCGAAGTCGGCGGCGACCTTCCCCGAACTCGAAGGCCGGCGCTGGTCGATTCCCGGCGACTGGGCGACGTGCGCGGCGGACGGCACGCTGACGCTGCTGGGCCGTGGCAGCCAGTGCATCAACACCGGCGGCGAAAAGGTCTTCCCCGAAGAAGTCGAGGAAGTCCTCAAGCGCCATCCGGCCGTACGCGATGCCGCCGTCACCGGCCTGCCCGATCCGCGTTTTGGCGAACGCATCGCGGCATTGGTCGACTTGATGGAAGGCGTTGCCGCGCCCGACCCCGACGAGTTGATCGCGCACGTCAAGGCGCTGCTGTCGGGCTACAAGGCGCCGCGCCATATCCTGATCGTCGAAAGCGTCGCGCGCGCCCCCAACGGCAAGCTCGACTACAAGGTCGTCAAGGAGCGGGCGATCGCGGCGTTCGGCACCGCATGACCATCCGCAACAAGGCCTATATCGCGGGTGCATTCGAGCACCCGCTGCGGCTGGCGCCCGACCATTCGACACCGCAGCTCCACGCCGAATGTGCGCGCGGCGCGCTGGCCGATGCCGGACTGACGCTCGCCGATGTCGACGGCTATTTCTGTGCCGGCGACGCGGCGGGGTTCGGCGCGCTGTCGATGGTCGATTATCTGGGGATTACCCCGCGCCATATCGACAACACCGAAACCGGCGGCTCGTCGTATATCCTTCATGTCGCGCATGCGGCGGCAGCGATTGCCGCAGGCAAATGTTCGGTGGCGCTGATCACGCTGGCGGGCCGGCCGCGCTCCGAAGCGTTCAGTGCTTTCCGCCCAGGCGCGCCCGAGGCGGGGTTTGAAAACTGGGTCGGGCAATCGACGCAGAATACGTACGCGATGTGCGCTGCGCGCCACATGTATCAATATGGCACGACCAGCGAGCAGCTGGCGTGGATCAAGGTCGCCGCCTCGACGCACGCGCAGCACAACCCGCACGCGATGCTGCGCGACGTGGTGACGGTCGAGGATGTCATCAATTCGCCGATGATTTCGGACCCGCTGCACCGGCTCGACTGCTGCGTGGTGTCCGATGGCGGCGGCGCGCTGGTCGTCGTCGCGCCTGAAATCGCGCGGGGTTTGAAGCGTCCGCTGGTCGCGGTGCGCGGTGCCGGCGAAGCGCTCAAGGGGCCGGACGGTGGCCGTAACCT
>CALDHQ010000147.1 GCA_937894055.1 uncultured Polymorphobacter sp. | reverse complement strand
CGATTGAAGAGCGCCAAACAACTGGGTGCAGGCCTCAGGCCTGCCCGCCGGAGGCTCTACCGCGTGGCACTATCGTAAAAGCGCAGCAGGTCGGTACGGAACGCCGCTAGTGACCCCGGCTCGATGTAGAACATGTGGCCGGCGGGGTAGTAGGTGAAGCTCAGGTTCGGGCGCAGGCTGGCATCGAGCTGCATGTGCGCGAGGTCGTATTCGGCGCCGGTGAACGGTGTGGCCATGTCGTAGTAGCCATTTGCCGACAGGACCTTGAGGCGCGGGTTCTCGCGCATCGCGGCGGCCAGATCGAGCGCGGTGTCGGCGACCGGCAGCGGGCGGTTGCCGTAGGGGGCCTTGTGCTTCCAGTCCCAGCTCGGGTTGATCTTGCTGTAATAGTTGGGGCGGTAGCTGAGCTTGGTTTTGTAGCCCAACGTGCCGGTCAGATAGGTGTTGAGCGCGCCGACATAGGCGCCTGACAGCGACGCATCGGCGGCGTCATAATCGGGGTTTTCGCCGCCGGCATCGACATCGGTGCCGGTGAAGCGTGAGTCGAGGCGGCCGACGCTCTTGCGCTGGTCGAGCAGCAACTGCTTGCGGAAGCGCCCGAGTTCGACGCGCAGGTCATTTTCGAGCAGCACCTGCGTCGACAGCCCGGTGAACTTACTCAGCTCGGTGGCAACGGCCTGGGCTTCGGCGGGCGTCAGATTGTCGCCCTTTTGCAGCGCCAGCAGGTACGGCCCGCGCGCATAGGCCTGTGCCTGCGCCACGAAGCTGGCGAGGTCGGTGCCCTGCCCGGCGCGCTTGTGGTACCAGGCGGTGGCGGCATAGCTCGGCAGATAGGTGACATCGAGCTGGTCGAAGCCGGGGTTGCGGATGCCGTAGTTGAGGATCGACGACACCAGCATCACACCGTTCATCGGCATGCCGCGCTGCTGCAGCGCATAGACGAGGCCGGCGGCGCGCAACGTGCCGTACGATTCGCCCATGATGAACTTCGGCGAATCCCAGCGGTTGTTCTTGGTCACCCAGCGCTGGATGGCCTTGGCGAACGCATCGATGTCGCCGTCGACGCCCCAGAATTCGGGGCCCTTCATCTCGCCCAATGGCCGGGAGTAGCCGGTGCCGACGGCGTCGATGAACACCAGATCGCTGCGGTCGAGCAGGCTGTGCGGGTTGGCCACGAGGCGGTAGGGCGCCGTCGCCGATGCCGCAACATTGGGGGTATCGACACGCATCGGGCCGACCGAGCCCATGTGCAGCCACATGGTCGACGAGCCGGGGCCGCCGTTGAACAGGAAGGTCACCGGGCGGTTCGCCGCGGCACCTTCGACGGTATAGGCCGTGTAGAACACGCTGGCGGTGGGTTTGCCGTCATCGTCGCGGATGATCAGCGTGCCCGGCGTGGCGGTATAGTTGACGGTGCGGCCGGCGATTTGCACGCTGTGGCGGCTGGGTTGCGCGTCCTCGGTGGTCGAGGCCGCCGCGACATCGGGGTCGGGTTTGTCGCCGGATTTTTCGGTGCTGGTGCTGGTTTCGGTCTTGGTCTTGCTGTCCGCGGCGATACACGGCGCGGCGATCAAGGCCGTGGCAAGCAGGGCAGCAGCGAACGGTGACAATCGGCGCATGGGGAACTTTCACAGGGCTGGCGTATGGCGCAGACAAAGCACGTGCGCGGGGTGTGGCACAACCGCATTTTGTCTGGCAGGATTGCGCCGCGCGGCATGGGGGCCGCGCCCGGGGATGCGACCATGATCAAGCTTTACACAGCGGCAACGCCCAACGGTTACAAAGTGTCGGTGCTGCTCGAAGAACTCGGCGTGCCGTACGAGGTCCACAAGGTCGACCTGATGAAGGGCGAACAGAAGCAGCAGTGGTTCCTCGACATCTGCCCCAACGGCCGCATCCCGGCGCTGACCGATGACGGCTTTCCAGTTTTCGAATCGGGCGCGATGATGATCTATCTAGCGGAAAAATACGGCAAATTCCTGCCCGCCGATGTGCAGGGCCGCAGCAAGGTCATCCAGTGGCTGATGTTCCAGATGGGCGGCATCGGCCCGATGATGGGGCAGGCCAATGTGTTCTTCCGCTATTTCCCCGAGAAAATCCCCGCCGCGATTGCGCGCTACCAGGGCGAGGGCCGGCGGTTGTTCGGCGTGCTCGATACCCAGCTGGCCAAGGGCGAGTTTCTGGCGGGCGCCTACAGCATCGCCGATATCGCCAACTGGTGCTGGGTGCGGACGCACAGCTGGTCGGGCATCGAAACGACCGGCCTGCCGCATCTCGAACGCTGGATGGCGACGATTGCGGCACGGCCGGCAGCGCAGCGCGGCATCCAGGTGCCCGAGCCGACGGCGAAGCGCACCGGCACTGACGCCAAGGACTTCGCCGACAAGGCGCGGACGATTGTCGAGCTCGGGAAGCCTTAAATCCCGCGGAAGTGCGCGAACTCTTCGAGCGGCGCGCGCGCGCTGTGCAGCGTGTTGACCGGCGCACTGGTGTCGGCATGGCCGATCGCCATGCCGCAGAACAGCATGCGTTCGGTCGGCGTGCCGAGGAAACCGCGGATGGTTTCGGGATAGATCGCCCAGCATTCCTGCGCGCAGCTGTCGAGGCCTTCCTCGCGCAGCATCAGCATCACCGATTGCAGGAACATGCCGAGGTCGCTCCACTGCGGCGGGCCCATCGTGCGCGCGACGGTGGTGAACAGCGCCACCGGCACCGTGAGCACCGCCGCCGACGCCGGCTTGAGGCCACCCACGTCACGGCGAATGACACGCAGTGGCGGTACCTGCGCCAACTGCAGCACCGGCGGCAAGCCAAACGCCAACATCAACGTGAGGCCCATGCCCAGGCCGAACACGACCCGCACGAGGGAGCCCCACAGCACCGAGCTCATGATCGTCATCGAGGCGTAGCTCAACAGCACGAGCGTGAGGATGCCCAGGCCGAGGACCACGGTGCGCTTGGTGCCGATGCGGTCGCCGATCGGGCCACCGAGCACCGTGCCGATCGCGACCGCCAGCAGGAACAGCAGGACGGAGGGCGGTCGGCGGGAGGCACGCATCGGGTCCGAGGTTACGCAACGACCCGCGCCCTGCGGTGCCGCCCGGGGGAGTGGCCGGTAGGTTTCGGGAATGGCTGACCGCTGCCTGCTCTCCGTCCACGCCCATCCCGACGACGAGGCCTCCAAGGGCGCGCCCAC
>CALDHQ010000146.1 GCA_937894055.1 uncultured Polymorphobacter sp. | reverse complement strand
TTTCAGCCGTTTCCTGACGGCAATTGACATCCATCCAGGTGCCCGCATCGGTGCCAACTTCTTCATCGATCACGGCTTCGTCGTCATCGGCGAGACCGCCGAAATCGGCGACAATGTCACCATCTACCAGTGCGTGACGCTGGGCGGCACCGACCCTGCCAACGGCATTGCCGGCAAGCGCCACCCGACGCTGATGGACGGCGTCATCATCGGTTCGGGCGCGCAGGTGCTCGGGCCGATCATCGTCGGCACGCGTGCCCGCGTCGGCGCCAATGCGGTGGTGACGCGCGATGTTCCCGAAGGCGCGACGATGGTCGGCATTCCGGCGAAATCGACGCTGGTCGATGCCACCGACTATGCCAAGCCGTTCATGCCGTACGGCACGCCGTGCAGCCAGTTGTTCGATCCCGAAACGCAGAAGTTCGAAATCCTGCGCTGCGAGATGGAAGTGCTGCGCGCGCAGGTCGCGGCGCTGACCGCTGACGTGCCTGTCGCCAAGTCGAAGAAGGGCTGAGCCGCGCACCGTGGCGGAGGCGACGTCGAACATTGCCGCCTTCCCGCGTGCCGTCCCGCAAACGGTCTTCGACCGGCTCGAACTCAATGCCATTCTGAACATCTATGGCCGGATGGTCGCTGCCGGGCATTGGCGCGACTATGCGCTCGATCTCGGGCGCGAGGCGGCGGTGTTTTCGGCGTTCCGCCGCGCCAGCGAACGCCCCGAGTTCCAGGTCGTCAAACGCCCCGAACTGCGCCACAAGCAAGGCATGTACGCGCTGATCGGCGAGGCCGGTGCGGTGCTCAAGCGCGGCACCGAGCTCGGCACGGTACTGGCGCCGCTCGAGCGCAAGCTGCTCAAGCTGGTGGGTGACTAGCGCGGCATTCACGGCGCATTAGCCTACCCCGCTCATCCCGAGCGAAGTCGAGGGACACGCGCAACCGTTGGGTGTGTCCCTCGACTTCGCTCGGGATGAGCGGGGTTGGTGTTGTTGAAAGCGGTGCAAGGCTGTCGCGCACCCACGACGAATTTCCGGCCAGCGGATATCCCC
>CALDHQ010000145.1 GCA_937894055.1 uncultured Polymorphobacter sp. | reverse complement strand
GGAACAGTCGCAGCGCCAGCAGCAGGCCGGCGCCGAGGAACAGCAGCGGTGCCAGCCACAGCCCAAGCGTGGCGCCGGCTTTGGGCGGGTCGAAGCTGACCCAGTCACCGTAGCGCTTGATCAGCCAGGCGCGCACGTCATCGGGGCTTTCGCCAGCCGCGATGCGTTCGCGAACCAGCGCGCGCATGTCGCCCGCCATATCGGCATGGCTGTCGGCGATCGACTGGTTCTGGCAGACGAGGCAGCGCAGTTCGTGCATCAGCGCCTGCGCCTTGGCCTCCTGCGCCGCATCGGGCAGCGGCGTGTCGGCGAGCGCGGCCGGCGGCAACGTCGGCTCGGCAGCGAGCGGTGCCGCGAACAGCAGCAACAGCGCGAGGAAAAGCGCCCTCATCGTCCGGCCTCGGCGAGCTTGGCCATCAGCAGCTCGATATGTTCGGGGCGGATTTCGCCGATGTGCTGGTAACGGATGATGCCCGCGCCATCGACGACGAAGGTTTCGGGGACGCCGCTCGAGCCCAGCGCGATCTGCGTCTGGCCGGTCTTGTCGAGCCCGACGCGTGCGAACGGATTGCCGTTGGTTTTGAGGAACGCCGCGACATCATCGGGGGCATCACGCACCGCGATGCCGTTGACCGTCACGCCCATCGCGGTCAGCTGCGCCAGTTGCGGCGCCTCGACGCGGCAGGGCACGCACCATGACGCGAAGACGTTGACGAGCACCGGCTTGCCGGTTTTGAAATCAGCGCTGGTCAGGCCCGGTGCATCGCCAAGTCCCGGCAAATTGACCGCCGGCATCGGCTGGCCGATCAGCTTCGAGGTGAGGGTGACGCGCGTTTCGCGGCCGAGCTGGCTGCCGACGAAGACGACGAACACCGCAAACAACAGCAGCGGGCCGTAGATCGCCAGCCGTGTCAGCCAGCTGCGCGCGGGGGTTTCAGGTGCGTCGGTCATGCCGCCACCAGCGCGCCCACCGGTTGCGCCGCACCGCGTCGCGCACTGGCACGTGCCGTCATCGACAATGCGCCACCGAGTGCCATGATCAGCCCGCCCGCCCAGATCCAGACGACGAACGGCTTCCACCAGACATGCAGCTGCCAGCGACCCGAGCCGTCGGGCTTGCCAAGCACGGCGTAGAGGTCACCGTTGATGCGCGTGTGGATCGCCGCCTCGGTGGTGTCCATCATCGGCGAGGTATAGAGCCGCGCCTGCGGGTGCAGCACAGTCAACGGCTGGCCGCCGCGCGATACGTCGAGCGTCGCTTCCAGCGCGGTCCAGTTGGCGCCCGCCACCGGTGCGACATCGACCAGTTTCATCGTGTAGCCCGCGACTTCGGCGCTTTCGCCGAGCCGCAGATTGACCAGCAGCTCGCGCGTCAGTGCGCCGCTCGCGGTGATGCCGAACAGCGTGATCGCGACGCCGAGATGCGCCAGCGCCATGCCCCAGGTGGCGCGCGGCGTGCGCCATGGCAACCGGCCCCACAGGATTGCGAGCGTCGCGACGCCAAGCCACGCCGACAAGGCAAAGCCGATCAGCGAGAACGCCGCGCGCACGTCCCAGACGGCGAACGCATAAAGCGCCAGGCCGACTGCGAGCAACGCCGGTACCGCAAGTTTGCGCGCCAGCTTATCGGTACGTGCTGCGCCCCAGGTGAGGAACGGCCCGACTGCCATCAGCAGCACCAGCGGGATCATCAGCGGGCCGAAAGTAGCGTTGAAATACGGCGGGCCAACCGAAATCGGGCCGACACCCAAAACATCGACGAGCAGCGGATAGCCCGAGCCGACGAACACCACGCCGAGCCCGGCGGCGAGGAGCAGATTGTTGGCGACCAGCGCGCCTTCGCGGCTGACGGGGGCAAAGCCTTCGCCGACCGCGACGGTCGAGGCGCGCAGCGCATAAAGCAACAGCGCGCCGCCGATATACAGCGCCAACAGCACCAGCAGGAACGCGCCGCGCGCCGGATCGACGGCAAACGCATGCACCGACGTCAGCAGCCCCGAACGCACGACGAACGTCCCGATCATCGACAGCGAGAAGCCGACGACGGCGAGCAGGATGGTCCAGTTGCGCAGCGCGTCGCGTTTGGCCAGCACCGCCACCGAATGCAGCAGCGCGGTCGCGGCAAGCCACGGCATCAGCGAAGCGTTTTCGACCGGGTCCCAGAACCAGTAGCCGCCCCAGCCGAGCTCGTAATAGGCCCACCAGCTGCCGAGCGTGATACCGCAGCCGAGTGCCGCCCAGGCCGCGAGTACCCATGGCCGCACCGCCGCTGCCCAGGCCGGGCCAACGCGACGTTCGAGCAACGCGGCAACGGCAAATGCGAATGCCACCGACAGCCCGACATAGCCGGCGTAGAGCATCGGCGGGTGGAACGCGAGGCCGGGGTCCTGCAGCAGCGGGTTGAGGCCATTGCCCTGTGTCGGCGCAACGCCCAACCGCTCGAACGGGTTCGAGGCCGCCAGCAGGAAGGCGTAAAAGCCCAGCGCGATCAGACCCTGCATCGACAGGACGAGTGCGCGGAAGCGGTCACCGAGCGGGCTGTCGGCGAGCGCGACCGCGGCACCCGCCAGCGCCATCACCAGAATCCACAGCAGCATCGAGCCTTCGTGATTGCCCCAGACGCCGCTCAATTTGTAGAGCATCGGCTTCATCGTGTGGCTGTTCGTCGCCACCAGCTTGACCGAAAAGTCGCTTGTCGCGAATGCCCAGACCAGCGACCCGAACGCCAGGCTGACGAGCAGCGCCTGCGCCAGTGCGGCCGGCACCGCGAGGCCCGTCCAGCGCTCCGCGTCACCCACGGGCGCGCGCAGCCACGGGGCAAGCGCCTGCAGCAGCGCGAACGCCGCCGCCAGCCACAGCGCCGCGTGACCCAATTCTACAATCACAGGGGGTCAACGATCATGAAGTAACCTTGCCTTGCACCTTGTGCAGCGAACCCTCGACTTCGGGCGGCATGTAGTTTTCGTCGTGCTTGGCGAGCACGCTGGTCGCGATGAAGGTGCCCTGCGCGTCGAAATGGCCTTCGGTGATGACGCCCTGGCCTTCGCGGAACAGATCGGGGACGATGCCGGTGTAGCGCACCGGAACGTCGCGCGCGTTGTCGGTGACGCGGAACGCCAGCGTCAGCCCGTCGGGCAGGCGCTGGACGCTGCCCTTTTGCACTAGCCCGCCGAGCCGGATGGCTTCGCCGGGCGCCGGCGCCTTGGCGAACACGTCGCTGGGGGCGTAGAAATAGGTCGCGCTGCTGCCCAAGGCCGAGATGCCCAGTGCCAGCGCGCCGGCCATCGCCGCGAGCGCCAGTGCCAGCAGCACGAGGCGCTGGTGCTTGGGTTTCATCGGGGCTTTGGTTGTGGTCAACGTCGGCGCTCCGTCTTGAGCTTTTCGGCTGCCGCCTCGGCGCGCCGCATCGACACCCAGCTTTGCAGCAGGATGGCCAGCAATCCGCCGACGGTCACAGCATAGGCCGGGATGATGAATGCGGCGTGAGTCATGTGTGCGCTGCCGCAATCCGCCGCGACCGCGCTGCCACGGCTTGTTCGGCAAGCGCCGCGCGCATCCGCATCAGCACGATGGCGCCGAACAACAGGCTGAATCCCGCCACCGACAGCAACAGCGGCAACAGCAGCCACAAACTTCGAAAGCTCACCGGAACTCATATTCACCCAATCTCAATGGGGACCAACAATGTTTCCAAGTTCCAAGAATTCTCCAACTCAATTGAAAGCACTCAACAAATCAAGTGTTATGGACCTACCTTCACCAAAATACCATCCGAGTATCCCACTAAAACCGACTTGGGTCCAGACAGGTCAAATCCAGAAGAATGACAAATTCGGAGATCCAGAACTTATTTGGTCATGCAAAGGTCACTATAACATTCCGGACTGGGCAAAACAGGCCCACTCAGCCATCACACTCGAAGCACAAGTCGATCGCACCAGGCCTCTAGCTGAGCAAGAAAAGACCAGATACAGACGCATGCCCAAATACCATCAATTTCCAGCCGACGGCCTCAACTACATTAAGGACATCGCCATCTATCTCACCTCTTCCAGAGAAAAGGAATCCATCATCGTCCAGATAACTACTCAATCCTACAAAAATCTTAACAGCAAATCAACGATGGTAGGAGCTCCAACCAAGTCATATCTCACACTACCTTTGACAGCATTTGGAAGATTTATTGTGATTCTAATGGAGACTGCACATCAAA
>CALDHQ010000144.1 GCA_937894055.1 uncultured Polymorphobacter sp. | reverse complement strand
TGCTGTACCGCCGCGTGCTGCCGCCGTTCGTCAACATGGGCTCGCTGCTGCTGGCACCGCTCGGCGGCGCCATTGCGCTGCACCTGACCGGCAATGCCGTGTCGATGCCGGTGTTCATCGGCATCCTGATGCTGCTCGGCATTGTCGCCAAGAACTCGATTCTGCTCGTCGACATGGCGATCGAGGAAATGAGCCAGGGCGTCGAACGCACCGAAGCCATCCTCGAAGCCGGGCACAAGCGCGTCCAGCCGATTGTCATGACCACCGTCGCGATGGTCGCGGGCATGATGCCGATTGCATTGTCGCTGGGTGGTGATGGCAGCTGGCGGGCGCCGATGGGGATTACCGTCATTGGCGGGCTGATCGTTTCGACGGCGTTGACGCTGCTGATCGTGCCGGCCAGTTTCAGCCTCGCGGTCGGTGTCGAAAACTGGCTCGGGCCGCGCCTGCGCCGTGTGCTGACCAATGGCGGCGCCGATTCGTCCGAGCCGGTGGCGTCCAAGCCCGCACCCGCCGAGTGACACGCCCCGCCCCGGGGTTGCCGCGCATCCCCGCAGCAGGCATGTAACGCGCCATGGCGTTGACACCCTTCCGCTATCCTGAAACGCCGTTTCTGCGCATGCGGCTGTTTGCGACGCTGCTGCTGGTGTTCATGGCGGGCGTGTTCGTGGTCGCCAGCCACTTTGTCGACGCACATCCGGCGATCCCCTATCTGCGCGCCTTTGCCGAAGCCTCGATGGTCGGCGGCATCGCCGACTGGTTCGCGGTCACCGCGCTGTTCCGCCACCCGCTTGGCGTGCCGATCCCGCACACCGCGATCATCCCGCGCAACAAGGACCGCATCGGCGATGCGCTCGCCGACTTCATCCGCTCGAACTTCCTGACGCCGCTGGTTGTCGCGCGCCGGCTCGAATCGGTCGACATCGCCGGCGCCGCGGCGCGCTGGCTGACCGCGCCGCGCGCGCCCGGCGGCCGCCGCACCGGCCTGCCGCAACTGGCGACGCGGCTGATCGATGCGCTCGACCATGCGGCGATCGGCAAGATGGTGCGCGAAGCCGCGTCGAAGAAGCTGCGCGCGATGGAACTGTCGCCGGTGCTGGCGGGCGTCGTCGAAGCGGCGATTGACGGCAAGCGCCACGAACCCGTCGTCGATGTCGCGATCCAATGGGCGGCGCGCACGCTCGATGCCGAGGAGTCGACGATCCGCGACCTCGTCACCGATCGCACCTCGTGGCTGCTGCGCCTCGCCTCGGTCGATGACCGGCTGGCGGATTCGATTGTCGATGCGCTGCGCCGGCTGCTCATCGAAGTCGCCGCCAGCCCGGAACACCCGCTGCGCCTCAAGATCACCGAAGGCCTGCGCGATTTCGCGTTCGACCTGCGCCACCTGCCGCGCGTCCAGGCCAAGGTCGAGGCAATCAAGCTCGACCTGCTCGACAATCCGGCGCTCGGCGACTGGCTCGACGGGCTGTGGGGCAATGCGCGGGCTGCGCTGGTCAACGCCATCAACAACCCCGAAGCGACGCTCGGCGGCGGCTTCGGCGAGACGCTGCGCAAGTTCGGCGAACGGCTCGAGGCTGACCCGGCGCTGCGCCACGCCGTCAACGTCTATGCGCGCCGCGCCGGTGTCGGGCTGGTCAATGATTACGGCGATGCCATCGTCGCGCTGATCAGCGACACCATCCGCGGCTGGGATGCACGCACCGTCACCGACAAGCTGGAAAGCGCCGTCGGCCGCGACCTGCAGTATATCCGCATCAACGGCACGCTGATCGGCGGGCTGGTCGGGCTGGTCATCTATTCGGTGTCGGTCGCGGCGCAATAGGCGCTTCCCGACGGGCTGGGTTCAACAGCGCGACCCCTGTTCTGGACGACCCCGGCCGTCGTCCCCGGACTACGCGTCTCCGGCGAGCAGC
>CALDHQ010000143.1 GCA_937894055.1 uncultured Polymorphobacter sp. | reverse complement strand
CGCCTGCGCGGGAATGACTTGGTGTTAGGGTGCAGGGCCTAAGGCCCTGCCCGCCGGAGGCCCTTTAAGCCTGCGGCGCCGGATCACCCAGCCCGCTGCGGCGCCCGGTCTTCGGGATTGCCGACACGCCGCTCACCGGTGCGTGCGGCACAGGAATCCGGCCATCGCCGCGTTCGATGCGTTCACCCGCCAGCACGCGCGAGATTTCGTCGCCGGTCAGCGTCTCGACTTCGACCAGCGCGGCGGCGAGCGCGTGGAGCTGGTCGATGTTGTCGGTCAGCACCTGCTTGGCGCGGTCATAGCCGTGCGTGACGATCGCCTTGACCTCTGAATCGATCAGGCGCGCGGTTTCTTCCGACACGTTCTGCGTGCGTGTGACCGAGTGGCCGAGGAAGACTTCTTCCTGGTTATCGCCGTATTTGAGCGGCCCGAGCTTGTCGGACATGCCCCATTGCGTGACCATGCTTTTCGCGAGGTCGGTGGCGTAGCTGATGTCCGACGAGGCGCCCGACGAGACCTTGTCATAGCCGAAGATCAGTTCTTCGGCGACGCGGCCACCCATCGAGACGCTGAGGTTGGCGTACATCTTGTCGCGGTGATAGCTGTAATTGTCGCGTTCGGGCAGCCGCATGACCATGCCGAGTGCCCGACCGCGCGGGATGATCGTCGCCTTGTGGATCGGGTCCGACGCGGCTTCGTGGCACGACACGACGGCGTGGCCGGCTTCGTGATACGCGGTCATCTTCTTTTCGTCGTCGGTCATCGCCATCGAGCGGCGCTCGCTGCCCATCATGACCTTGTCCTTGGCGTCTTCGAACTCGCGCATCGCCACCAGCCGCTTGCCGCGACGGGCGGCGAGCAGCGCCGCCTCGTTGACGAGGTTGGCGAGATCGGCACCCGAAAAGCCCGGCGTGCCGCGCGCGATGGTGCGCGGATCGACGTCGGGCGCCAGCGGCACCTTGCGCATATGGACGGCGAGAATCTTCTCGCGGCCTTCGATGTCGGGGCGGCCGACGACAACCTGGCGGTCGAAACGGCCGGGACGCAGCAAGGCGGGGTCGAGCACGTCGGGGCGGTTGGTCGCAGCGACGATGATGATGCCTTCGTTGGCGTCGAAGCCGTCCATCTCGACCAGCAGCTGGTTGAGCGTCTGTTCGCGTTCGTCGTTGCCGCCGCCGAGGCCGGCACCGCGCGAACGGCCGACGGCATCGATTTCATCGATGAAGATGATGCACGGCGCCGACTTTTTCGCCTGTTCGAACATGTCGCGGACGCGGCTGGCGCCGACGCCGACAAACATTTCGACAAAGTCGGAGCCCGAAATGTTGAAGAACGGCACATTGGCTTCGCCGGCGATGGCGCGCGCCAGCAAGGTCTTGCCGGTGCCCGGCGGGCCAACGAGCAGCGCGCCCTTCGGAATCTTGCCGCCGAGGCGGTTGAATTTTTGCGGATCGCGCAGGAACTCTACGATTTCCTCAAGCTCCTCGCGCGCTTCGTCGATGCCGGCAACGTCGTCGAAGGTGACGCGGCCTTCCTTCTGCACCAGCAGCTTGGCGCGCGACTTGCCGAAGCCCATCGCGCCGCGGCCGGCGCCGTTCTGCATGTTGCGCATCACGAAAATCCAGATGCCGATCATCAAGATGAACGGCAGCATCGAGAAGAACAACTGCGCCAGCAGCGAGCGGCTTTCCTCGGGCTTGGCATCGAAACGCACGTTCTTGGCGCGCAGATGCTGGATCAGCTGGTTGTCGCCGGGGTTGATGGTGCGGAATTCTTCGTCATTGCCCAGCTTGCCGAGCAGTTCCTGGCCGCGGATTTCGACCGACTTGACCTGGCCTTCATCGACTTTGTTCATGAAGTCCGAATAGGCCATCAGCTTGCCGCTGGTCGACGCCGACGGCCCCTGGATGACGCTGACCACGACCACCAGCACCAGCAGGATGGCGAACCACAGGCCGAGGCTCTTGAGCCAGGGGCTGGGCGGGCGCTTGGGATTTTCGGCCATGGGTTCAGGCTTTCCGGTTCAAGTCGGCGGATGATACTTCCCCAAGATAGGAAGCCGCCGCCAGCATGCAATCAGGGCGCGGCATTTCGTCCGGCCGCACCTGCGTTCACGTGTAAATACGGCGCTTTGGCACAAAGGGGAAGTGGTGTGCTGATTCAGGCCTGGCGAGGCAAGTTCAAGGGCCTCCGGCGGGCAGGCCTGAGGCCTGCACCCAACTATCAAGATCAATGTCATTCCCGCGCAGGCGGGAATCCATCTTCGACGTCGCATAGATTCCCGCCTGCGCGGGTATGACGATGTGCTTCTTCAAACGGGTTCAGGCGTCACGCCTGCCCGCCGGAGGCTCTTTACCCCAGTCGCCGCAGCCGCCAGCGCGGCCCGCCGCGCGCCTGCACCCCCGCCAGCGTCGCCGTTCGCCCCGCCGCGCACGCGGCGTTCAGCCGCTCGACATCGGGGCCGCGTGGGGTCGCATCAGGGTTCAGCGTGCGCAGCCCGCGCAACAGCACGCGGCGGGTGATTTCGTCTGGCAAGCCGCCGACATCGAGCCACAGTACCTCACCTTCAGCCTCGACGCGGCTTTCCCATGCGAGGCCCGCGGCCCAGTCGAGCGCGGCCTCGGCCTGCGCCAGATGCTGAGCGCTCGCTGTCAGCCGCGCCGGATCGAGCCACGGCGTTGCCGCCAGCGTCGCCCGCGCGGCGGTGCGGTCGAAGCGCGGCGAACTGTTGGCGGGGTCATCGACCGCCTGCAAACCGGCGTCCGCCACCAATGCCACCAGTTGGGCATGCGTCGCGCCGAGCAAAGGCCGCAGCAGGGTCACGCCTCGCCCGAGATCGCGGCTCGAGCGCGGACCGCTGAGCCCCGCCAATCCAGCACCACGCGCCAGCCGCATCAACAGCGTTTCGGCGACATCGTCGCGGTGGTGCGCGGTGGCGAGCCAGTTCACCTCATTTGCCGCGCACCAGTCGCGCATCAGCGCGTAGCGCGCGTCGCGGGCGGCGGCCTGCAGGTTCGCGGCAGGCTTGGCGCCCTCCCATCGCAGCGTGACATGGTCGATGCCGCGTGCGGCGCAGACGCTGCCGACCATCGCCGCTTCTGCCGCCGCTTCAGGGCGCAGCCCGTGATCGACGGTCAGCGCGACGACGCGCGCGCCCAACGCTGCATGCGCCAGCAGCAGCAGCGCCAGGCTGTCAGGGCCGCCCGACACCGCGACCGCGAGCCGCTCGTCGGTCGCCAACGGGTGACCCAGCAAACGGGTCAGTTCGGCATCAAAATGCGCGGCGTCGGTCGCGGGTGTGCTCAGCCGTCGCACTTCGCCGTGGTGCGCGCCTTGGCAACCGCATCCTTCTGCGACGCGGTCAGCTTGGCGCCATAGACCGCCTGCAGTTCGTTATACGCCTTGCACGCCTGCTCGGGCTTCTTGAGCGCGGTCAGCGCGCCGCCCAGCCCGATCAGGCTGTCGGCGCCGCGGTCGCTTTTGGGGTATTTCTGATAGCCGTCGAGGAAGGCCTTCGCTGCCTGCGCCGACTGGCCCTGCGCCATATAGCTGCGGCCCAGCCAATATTGCGCGCTCGCGGCGCGCGGCGCCTTGGGATAGGTGCTCAGGAAGTCGAGCAGCGCCGGTTCGGCCTTGGCATAGTCCTTCGCCGCGACCGGCGCATAGGCCTGCCGCCAAGCTGCCTCGACGGGGTCGAGCTTGGGATCGGGCTTCGCCGCATCGATCTTGGCGGCATCCGCCTTGGCGCTATCGGCCTTGGCCGCGTCGCCCTTGGCGGGCGTCTTCGCGCCGGGCTTGGCAGTGGAGGTGGCGACAGCACCGGCATCGGCAGCCGGACGTGCACCGGTTTCGAGCGCGCCGATGCGGTATTCGGCATCCCCGCGGAACTTGGCGAGTGCCTCTTCGAACTGGCGCTGCTTGAACTGCAGCGTTTCGACCGTGCCGGTCAGCGCGCGGACTTCGCGTTCCAGCCCGTCGACGCGCGCCGTCAGGTCGGCGACCGGCGATGTCGCGGGGGTGCCGACGGTTTCGACCGGCGCGGCAGCGGGCGTGGTGATTTCGGGCACAAAGCCCTTGTCGCCGCCCGGAAATACCTTGCGCTGCACCGCGCGCATTTCGCCTTCGAGCTTCGAAACGCGCGGCGCCAACTGCTCGGCGGTCTGCGCCGATACGGGGGCACCGGCGACCAATGCCGCAAGCCCGGCGGTCAGCAACAAAGTACGCGATAGTTGGAGGCGCATCAGCGCGGTGCCGTCGTGGTGGCGGCTGCGGCAACCGTGGGTGCTGCAGCGGCACTGCGACCTTTGCGTTGGCTGCAAGCCTGCTGGCCTCGCTCGGAGTCGGCGGGCGCTTGCCCATGACGATCTCGACGGAACCCTTGTCGGAGACGAGCGCGCCCTCGGCGAAGGCGGGGACCTGGAGCATGTAGTGCATCAGGAGATCCTGCTGCACGTACTCGAAGTCCCAGTCTTCCTGCTTGTCGAACGTGGCCAGGGCCTGCTCGACCTGTCCAGCATTGAAATTTTGGTCTTGGACGAAGCCGATCGCATGCTCGACATGGGTTTCATCCATGACGTGAAAAAAGTCTTGGCCTTGGTGCCCAAAGAAAAGCAAAGCCTGCTTTTCTCTGCCACTTTCAGCGATGAAATTCGCGATCTGGCAGCGACGCTCTTGAAGAACC
>CALDHQ010000142.1 GCA_937894055.1 uncultured Polymorphobacter sp. | reverse complement strand
TCGGTTCGGGCACGACGCGCCAAAGCAGCGCCAGTTGCGTTTCGGTCAGCGCGGTGCCGAGCGGCGCGACCGCCTCGGCAATGCCGGCCTGCGCCAGCGCGATGACGTCCATATAGCCTTCGACCACGAGCAGCCGCGTCGACTTGCGCGCGACCGGCCCGGCGCGTTCGAAATTGTAGAGCGTGCGGCCCTTGTCGAACAACACCGTGTCGGGCGAGTTGAGATACTTGGGCTGGCCGTCGCCCATGATGCGGCCGCCGAAGCCGATGATACGGCCGCGCGGGTCGCGGATCGGGAACATCAGCCGGCCGCGGAAGCGGTCATAGGGTTCGCGCCCAGGTTCATCGGGGGCAATCAGCAGCCCGGTGTCGATGAGCTTCTGCATCCCCAGCCCCGACAGCGCGGTCTTGAGCTTGGCCTTGCTGTCGGGCGCCAGCCCCAGCCCGAAGGCGCGCGCCGTGGCGCTGTCGATGCCGCGCTTGGTCAGATAGGCCCGCGCCTCGGCGCCTTCGACACTGCCGAGCTGTTCGGTGAACCACGCCGATGCTGCCGCCGTCACGTCATGCAACCCGACCTGGGCTGCCGCCCGCGCCCGTGCCTCGGGCGATTCGACAGGCATTTCGAGCCCGGCCTCGTCGGCCAGTTGCCGCACCGCATCGGGGAAACTCAGCCCCTCCTGCTCGGTGACGAAGCGGATGACATCGCCGTGCACGCCGCAGCCGAAGCAGTGGTAAAAGCCCTTGTCCTCGTTGACGTAGAAGCTCGGCGTCTTCTCGTTGTGGAACGGGCAGCAGCCCTTCCACTCATGCCCGGCGCGCGTCAGCTTCACCCGCCGCCCGACGACAGCAGCCAGCGCGACGCGCGCACGGATTTCATCGAGGAAGGCGGGGGGGATGGTCATGATACGTCCTGCGCCCCTCCTTCTATCTGCTCCCCTCCCGGAACGGGAGGGGCCGGGGGTGGACTCTTCTCCAACGCCGCCAAAATGCTCAGCAGCACACCGTCAGTATTCGCCAGGACGTCATTGTTCCAAAACCGCAAAACCCGGTACCCCAGCGCCTCGATAACCCCCTGGCGCCGGATGTCATCGGCACCGCCATGCTGGCCACCATCGACTTCGACAATCAGCATCTGCGACCGGCATACCAGATCGGCAATGTACGGCCCGATGGCAATCTGTCGGCTGAACTTGTGGCCGCCGAGCTGGCGCTGGCGCAGATGCCGCCACAGGCGCCGTTCGGCCTCGGTCGCATCAACGCGCAGCGCTGCGGCACGGGCTTTCTGAAGTGGCGGGATCAGTTTCAAGGGCGCGCCATTGGGATCGGTGTTCCCACCCCCGGCCCCTCCCGTTCCGGGAGGGGAGCAGGAAGAGGTGCGCGCTTGACCCCCCGCAAACCGCTCACCCCGCCAGCGCTGCCTTCACCATGCCGCCGGCCTTGCCCATATCAAGCTGGCCCGCGTAGCGCGTCTTCAACTCGCCCATCACCCGGCCCATGTCCTTGGCGCTGCTCGCGCCCAGCTCGGCAACCAGCGCTGCAACCGCGGCCTGCGCTTCGGCGTCGCTCATCTGCTGCGGCAGGAAGCTTTCGATCACCGCGACCTCGGCGGCTTCGGCGGCGGCGAGTTCGGGGCGGTTGCCCTTGGTGTACATCTCGATCGATTCGCGGCGCTGCTTGATCATCTTCGCCAGCACGTCGGCGACCATCGCGTCGTCGTTCGCCGGCGCGGTGCCGACACGCAGTTCGATGTCCTTGTTCTTGATGGCGCTCGAAACCATGCGCAGCGTCGCGGTGCGGGCGCTGTCGTGCGCCTTCATCGATGCAATGGTGGCGGCCTTGATGTCGTCGCGAATCATGTCGTGTCCTGCTATGTGGGATTGGAAGCAATGATAGCGGCAGCGCGGCATAAAGAATAGATTGACGACGCGGGGTCTGCACCCTAGTTCGCCATGCGTTTGGCCGTTAGCCAACATCCATGCCGCCAAGAATCACAGGAGCCATAAATGGCCGACGCCCTCGCGCACGCCCAACCGACAGGCGCGACAGGCGTTTTGGTTCTTGCTGACGGCACCCTGGTCTGGGGCCGCGGCTGCGGCGCTGAGGGTCAGGCGGTCGGCGAAGTCTGCTTCAACACCGCGATGACCGGCTATCAGGAAGTGATGACCGACCCGTCGTATGCCGGACAGATCGTTACCTTCACCTTCCCGCACATCGGCAATGTCGGCGCCAACCCCGAAGAT
>CALDHQ010000141.1 GCA_937894055.1 uncultured Polymorphobacter sp. | reverse complement strand
TGCCTCCGCTGGTGGAAGTTTCACCGCTTGGCGCACCACGCCAATGACCCCCAGCGTCGAAGCTCCTGCGCTTACCAATAGCGCCAGACTCAGCGCACCATAGTCCAAGCGGAACACCAGCGAGGGAAAGCGAAAGAACAAATCATAAACTTTGATCAATCCACCGCCCATGAACCGCCCACCGATGCCTCCAAGTACTGAACCAACAACCACAATGACCATCGCAAAACTCAAGTAATGCCGACCCACCTGCCAGGACGAATAACCCAGCGCCTTTAACTGCGCAATCTGCTCCCTTTGCAGCCTAACCAATCGTGCCAAAACCGAGTTCACCATGAAAGCCGCCACACTCAGGAATACAACCGGATACACCATGGACAGCGCATTCAGCACCCTCAGCTCATCATCCAGCCGCGCAGCACTGGCGTGATCTCTGCGTGTAAAAGCCCCACCAGCACCATACCGACTGAGCAACCGATCCAACTCCTGAATCACAGGCCCCGCCTCGGCACCAGGAGACAAATCGATGCAGAAATCATTGAAAGCCCCGTCCATGTTATAGGCCACGGCGAGCGAGCGGTAGTTCATCCAGAAGACGCCGAAGCGCGTGTTGTCTGGCAGCGTCTCACCGGCGCGGGCTTCAAACACGAACTCCGGCGAGAGCACGACGCCGGCGATCCGAAAATTCTGCCGCCGCCCATAGAGAACCGCCGCGATCGTGTCGCCGGGCCGTAACCGGTTCGCTTCGGCAAACGCCTCGCCCGCGAGAATCTCGCCCGTCGATTCGCGCCCGACCAAAATCCGTCCCGCTCGCAGATGCAGTCGGTTCAACGTCAGCTCGCCCTGCTCCGGCAGCGATTGGATCAACCCCGTCGCCGGTTCCAACACCCCGGGCAGATCAAGCGTGACCGAAAGCGCGATGCCGGTCTGCACGGTCGCCACGCCGGGGATCGCCGCGAGCTGCGCCGCCACCGCATTCGGCGCCCGCTTGAGCCGCGCAAACACCTCCGCAAACCGATTGTCGCGATAGTAGGCATCACGCGTCGTCTCGAGCGACACGATCAGGCTCCGCGTCATGATCATCATCGCGAGCCCGCACGCCATCACCAGCGCCACGGCCAACGCCTGCGATTTCAACGCCTTCAGATCGCGGAGAAGTTTGAGATCGAGGAGATTCATCTACGACCTTCCGCGTTTCGGTAGCCGCGAGCGTGAGCGAGTGGAGACGTCGCCGCGCTCGCGTCCGCATCCGACCACTCGCTCACGCTCGCGACTACGGTTTTCATTTCACCAAGCGAGACTGCTTGCCGGCGCGCGGGCGGCATTTCGTTTCTCACCGGTGATGTGACCGTCCGAAAGCGTGAGCACACGGTCGGCCATTTCGGCCATCACCGAATTGTGCGTGATGATGAGCGTAAGGGTGCCGAGCTCACGATTGATTCGCTCGATCGCCTCAAGCACCGCCATGCCCGTGCGCACGTCGAGCGCGCCCGTGGGCTCGTCGCACATCAGCACCGCCGGCCGCTTCGCGATGGCGCGCGCGATGGCGACGCGCTGTTGCTCGCCGCCCGAAAGCTGCGCGGGGTAGTGGCTCAGGCGGTGGCCGAGGCCGACGGCTTCGAGTTCGGCACGGGCGCGGGTGAACGGGTCGGCGTGGCCGGCGAGTTCGAGCGGCACCGCGACATTTTCGAGCGCGGTCATCGTCGGGATCAGGTGGAACGCCTGCAGCACGATGCCGATGCGGCCGCGCCGCGCGCGCGCCAGCCCGTCTTCGTCGAGTTTGGTGAAATCATTGCCGGCGACTTGAACCTGTCCCGATGTGGCGCGTTCAAGCCCCGACAATATCGCCATCAGCGACGATTTGCCCGATCCCGAAGGACCGAGAATGGCGACACTTTCACCACTGCGGACGCGCAGGTCGACGCCGCGCAGGATATCGACCGCCGCCTCGCCGCGCCCCAGTCGCAGCGTGACATTGGCGGCATCAATGACGATAGTATCGACGGGATTGTGCATGGAGGTTCCGGAACAAAGTGACGCGGTGGCTGCAATCATATGGGCGTATGCGTCCGCTTTACCAGTTGGCACTGCTGCTGTTGGTGGTTTTGGTGTCGCAGGCAGCGCACGCGGCGCCGAAACTGGTGCTGGCGTTCGGTGATAGCCTGAGCGCGGGGTATCAGCTCAAGCCCGCCGAAAGCTTCCCGGCGCAGCTGCAGGTGGCGCTGGTCAAGGCCGGGCGCGACGTCACCGTCAAGAACGCCGGCGTGTCGGGCGATACCTCGACGGCAGGGCGCGCGCGGCTGAACTGGGTGCTGGCGGGGCTCAAGACCAAGCCCGACCTCGTCATCCTCGAGCTCGGCGCCAATGACATGCTGCGCGGCCAGGATCCGGCGATTGCCAAGGCCAACCTCGATGCGATGCTGACCGAGCTCGGCAAGCGCAAGATTCCGGTCATTCTGGCGGGGATGCGCGCGTCGCCCAATCTGGGGGCGACCTACGTCAAGCAGTTCGATGCGATGTACGGGGCACTCGCCGTCAAGCACAAGGTGCGGCTGTATCCGTTCTTCCTCGACGGTGTGGCGGCGACGCCCAAGCTGCAACTCGCCGACGGCATGCACCCCAATGCCGCGGGCGTCGCGGTGATCGTCAAGCGCATCCTGCCGACGGTCGAGGCGGCGCTAGGGCCGAAATAATGGGCGTGCCGAAATGATGCACCGCCTGTTCGTCGCGCTCGAACTGCCGGTGGCGGTGCGCGACGTGCTGCTCGCCGCCATGGGTGGTGTCGCCGGCGCGCGCTGGCAGACCGACGACCAGCTCCACCTGACCTTGCGCTTCATCGGCGAAGTCGATCGCCACACCGCGCAGGACATCGCCGCCGCACTGGGCCGCGTCCATGGCGCACCGTTCACCCTGGCCCTCGGCGCCCCGGCAGCTTCGACACGCGCGGCATCACCGACAATCTGTGGATCGGCGTCACCCCGCAAGACGCCATCAAGGCACTCAACCAGCGCATCGAACAGGCACTGGCACGCGTCGGCATCGCCCCCGAAACGCGCGCCTTCCTGCCGCACATCACGCTGGCGCGACTGAACCGCAACGCCGGTGCCATCGACGGTTTTCTGACCCGCGTGCTGCGGGCGACGACGTTCGAGGTGGCCGGCTTTGCGCTGTATGAATCGACGCTGGGCGGCGGCGGCTCGAATTACGAGATCGTTGAACGATATCGGCTTTGAACGAGGATTAAGGGCCTCCGGCGGGCAGGCCTTTGGCCTGCACCAATAGTTTGGCGGCGCGTCGCAATGACCAACGTCGGTTATGATGGCACCGGCCCAAACCTATGGTGCAGGCCCAAGGCCTGCCCGCCGGAGGCTCTTCACGCTTGCCCGCTTCCCGAAGCCCTTCGACCCTGCTAGCGATGCGAGCAAGACGCAACAAAGCGCCAACCTCGGGGAACATCATGGACGCCAGCACGACCGCACCACCGGCCGAATCCAACATGCCTCCTGTTGGCGGCACTTACGCCCGCTATGTGCTGTTCGTGCTGGTGCTGGTTTACATGGTCAACTTCATCGACCGGTCGATCCTGTCGATCCTGGCCGAGGACATCAAGCGCGACCTCAAGCTGTCCGACGCCGAAATCGGGTTCCTGTACGGCACGGCGTTTGCGGTGTTTTATTCGCTGTTCGGCATCCCGCTCGGCCGGCTGGCGGACAACTGGGTGCGGACGCGGCTGCTCAGCATCGGGCTGGCGGTGTGGTCGACGATGACGGCGCTGTCGGGGTTTTCGACCAATTTCGTGCAACTCAGCGCGGCGCGTGTCGGCGTCGGCATCGGTGAAGCGACCGCGTCGCCGTCGGCGTTCTCGATGCTGTCGGACTGGTTTCCCAAGGAACGCCGCGCCACCGCGCTCGCGGTCTATTCGTCGGGGCTGTACATCGGCGCCGGTGTTTCGCTGCTGATCGGCGCGCTGGTCGTCAAGACGTGGAACGGCATGTACCCCGGCGGGGGCCCGATGGGGCTGGTCGGCTGGCAGGCGGCGTTCCTCGCGGTCGGCATCCCCGGGTTGCTGCTGTCATTGTGGGTGGCAACGCTCAAGGAGCCGATCCGCGGCCGCGCCGACGGCCTGCCGCCGCCGCTGCCGACGCCGGACATCTGGAAGCGTTTCTACCATGACCTGTCGAGCGTGCTGCCGCCGCTGACGTTCTTTCATGTCGCGCAGTTCGGGCCGCGCGTGCTGCTGAGCAATATCGCCATCGCCGGTGGTTTCAGCGCGCTTGCCGCGGTGATGATTGCGGTGACCGGCGATGTGCCGCAGTGGGTGGCGATCTGCCTCGGCGGCTATGCGGTTTCGAGCTGGTCGCAGTCGCTGCGCCAGCGCGACAAGCCGACGTTCGCGCTGATCTGGGGCACGCCGACATTCGTGTTCGCGCTGGTCGGCTTCGGGCTGATGAGCTTCGTCGGCTATGCGGCGGGCTTCTGGGCGGTGCCCTATGCGATGCGCACCTTCGTCGCGCCGATGGAGGCGTCGGGCCTGCCGGTGCCGTTCTACGCGACCACCGGCTTTGTCGCGCTGGCGCTCGGCGGCATGGGCGCGGCGGGCGGCTTCATCGGCGTCGTCGTCGGTGGCTGGCTGTCGGACATTGCCAAGCGCCGCAACCCCGGCGGCCGCATCATCGTCGTCAGCCTGGCGACGCTGCTGCCGCTGCCGCTGTTCCTGGTGATGTTCACCACCGACTCGCTGGCGACGTTCCTGCTGTGCAACATCCCGCTGACCATCCTCGCCAGCGTCTATCCGGGCATTGCCGCGGCGACGACGCAGGACCTGGTGCTGCCGCGCATGCGCGGCGCCGCGACCGCGACCTATTTCATCGGCACGACGCTGATCGGGCTGGGCCTCGGGCCGTATTTCGCCGGCGCGGTGTCGAAGGTCACCGGCTCGCTGGCGACGGGCATCCTGTCGCTGCTGGTCGTGGTGCCGATCACGATGGTGTGCATGTATTTCGTCTATCGCCGGCTGCCGCTCGCCGAAGCGACGCGCGTCGAGCGCGCGATTGCGGCGGGCGAGCCTGCCTAAGCCGTTTCAATCCCCCAAGAAGGAACTTCCCATGAAAATCGAAGACCTGTTCTCGGTCCGCGGCAAGGTCGTGGTCATCACCGGCGGCTCGCGCGGCATCGGCGAGATGATCGCCCGCGCCTATGTCGAAAACGGCGCCAAGGTCTATATCAGCGCACGCAACGCCGCGGTCTGCGACGGGCTGGCCGCCGAACTGTCGAAAATCGGCACCTGCATCTCGATCCCGGCCAATTTGGGCGACATGGCCGACCTGGCGCGCTTTGCCGCCGAAATCGCCGCGCGCGAGCCCAAGGTCCACATATTGTTCAACAACGCCGGCGCCAGCTGGGGCCAGAGCTTCGACGAGTTCACCGAAGCCGGCTGGGACAAGGTCATGGACCTCAACCTCAAGTCGGTGTTCTTCCTGACGCAGAAGCTGGTCAAGCAGCTCGCCGCCGCCGCCACCGAAGACGACTGGGCGCGCGTCATCAACATCGGCTCGATCGACGGCATGCACGTGTCGCCGTACGAGGCCTATAGCTACAACGCCTCGAAGGCCGGCGTGCTGCACATGACGCGGATGATGGCGAAGTTCCTCGCGGCGCGGAACATCGCGGTCAACGCCATTGCACCGGGCTATTTCCCGTCGAAGATGACCGCCGGGCTCAACGACGAAATCGTCGACCTGACGATGAGCCAGACGCCGATGCGCCGCAAGGGCAACACCGATGACATGGCGGGCGTCGCGCTGTTCCTCGGCAGCCGCGCCAGCGGCTATCTGTGCGGCTCGACGGTGACTGTCGACGGCGGCTTCGCGACCACGGCTTGACCTCGCGCTTGCTGCCCAAAAAACGGGCAGTTGCGAGCGAATCGGGCAGGATTCGATGCGAGTCCTGCCCGTTTTCACGTCGGTGCCGTGGCAGCCGCATTTGGCACGAATTGTGCGTATCCAGCGGTAGGAACGCCTGCCTCTCGCCCCCGTCTGCTTCCCGCCGGAGACCCAAGTGAAAAAAATCGAAGCGATCATCAAGCCGTTCAAGCTCGACGAAGTGAAGGAGGCGCTGCACGAAGTCGGTGTCAGCGGCATCACCGTCACCGAAGCCAAGGGCTTCGGGCGCCAGAAGGGCCACACCGAACTCTATCGCGGCGCCGAATATGTCGTCGATTTCCTGCCCAAGGTGCGCCTCGAGGTCGTCGTCGATGACGACCAGGCCGAGCGCGTGATCGAGGCGATTGCCGGTGCTGCGCGCACCGGTCGCATCGGCGACGGCAAGATTTTCGTGTCGAACATCGAAACCGCGATGCGCATCCGTACCGGCGAACGCGACAGCGACGCCATCTAGTTTCCAATCCACCTGTCAAACCAAGCAAGAAGGTTCCCCCGACATGGCCAACAAGCCCAAAGACATCATCGAAATGATCAAGGCGCAGGAGATCGAATGGGTCGATCTGCGTTTCACCGACCCGAAGGGCAAGTGGCAGCATCTGACGATGTGCTCGGTCGTCGTTGACGAAGACCAGCTCGCCGACGGCTTCATGTTCGATGGCAGCTCGATCGCCGGCTGGAAGGCCATCAACGAATCCGACATGATCCTGCAGCCCGACCTCGATGCGATCTACATCGATCCGTTCTCGGCGACGCCGATGCTGATCCTGATCTGCGACGTCGTCGAACCCTCGACCGGCCAGCTCTATTCGCGCGACCCGCGCTCGACCGCCAAGCGCGGCGAAGCCTATCTCAAGTCGACCGGCATCGGCGACACCGTCTACATCGGGCCGGAAGCCGAATTCTTCGTCTTCGACGATGTGCGCTGGAAGCTCGGCTACAATGTCGGGTCGTACGAACTCGATGACATCGAGCTGCCGACCAACACCGGCACCAAGTATGAAGGCGGCAACAAGGGCTTCCGCCCCGGCGTCAAGGGCGGCTACTTCCCCGTCGCCCCCGTCGACAGCTGCGTCGACCTGCGCGGCGAAATGGTCTCGACGATGCTCGAAATGGGCCTGCCCTGCGACAAGCATCACCATGAAGTCGCCGCTGCCCAGCACGAACTCGGCCTGACCTTCGGCACGCTGGTCACCACCGCCGACCGCATGCAGGTCTACAAGTATGTCGTCCACCAGGTCGCTGCCGCCTACGGCAAGACCGCGACGTTCATGCCCAAGCCGATCAAGGACGACAATGGTTCGGGCATGCACACCCACCTGTCGATCTGGGACGGCAAGAAGCCGCTGTTCGCCGGCGACGGCTATGCCGGCCTGTCGGAAATGGCGCTGTACTTCATCGGCGGCATCATCAAGCACGCCAAGGCCTGCAACGCCTTCACCAACCCGTCGACGAACAGCTACAAGCGCCTCGTCCCGGGCTATGAAGCGCCGGTCCTGCTCGCTTATTCGGCGCGCAACCGCTCGGCATCGTGCCGCATCCCGTACGGCACCGGTGCCAAGGCCAAGCGCGTCGAAGTGCGCTTCCCCGACGCGATGGCCAACCCCTATCTGTGCTACACCGCACTGCTGATGGCGGGCCTCGACGGCATCGAGAACAAGATCCACCCCGGTCCGGCGATGGACAAGAACCTGTACGATCTGCCGCCGAAGGAGTTGAAGAAGGTCCCGACGGTATGCGGCAGCCTGCGCGAAGCGCTCGGCGCGCTCGACAAGGCACGTGCAGTCTTCACCAAGGGCGGCGTGTTCACCGACGACCAGATTGATTCGTATATCGAGCTCAAGATGGAAGATGTTGCGCGTTGGGAAATGACGCCGGCGCCGGTGGAGTTTGATATGTACTACAGCGCCTAAGCGGCCAGTGGCGATGGCCGGGATTGCCCTTGCAATCGCGGCCATCGCCACGGACTCGCGTGGCGCCCGGCCGGCGGGGCGGCGGGCCTCCCCCGCCGAACCCGTCCCCCCGCCTTCGCGAGGGCAGGCTGACGGCTTTGCCGGCCCCTTACTTCCTTCCTACCCTCCCCTAAAATCTCCCAAAGCCGCACGAACCCACCCAGGTCCGTGCGGCTTTGCCGTACGGTTGCGCCACGCCCCCAAACCCGCTAGGCGCGACTCCATCCCAACACCGTCATCAAAATGGAACGCGAACCGGCGCACCATCCGCTGCCGCTGTCCCCAAACCCGTTCCAAGGCCCCCGCCCCCATGCGCGTCCGCGTCCTGACCACCCTCGCCTACCGCTTCCACGAACCCACCGAAATCATTGCCAAGTTCCAGGTCGCGCATGCCGCCGGCCAGACGCTGGTCAGCGAACAACTGACGCTAAACCCCGCGACTCGCCTGATCGAAACCACCGACCCCACCGACGGATCGCGTACGCTGCGCGGCGAAACCGCGCACGAACTGCGCATCGACTATGCCGCGATTGTCGACATCGTCCCGCGCATCGCCATCCCCGCCGACGCCCCGCAAACGCGCTGGTCCGACCTGCCCGCCGATGCGCTGCGCTACCTGCTGCCCAGCCGCTACTGCCCGTCGGACAAGTTCGGCCGCTTCGTCGCGCGCGCCTTCCCGCCGCCGCTCGCCGGCGGTGCCCGCGTCGCGGCAATCCTCGACTGGATCCACCGTAACATCGACTATCAGTTCGGCGTCAGCACGCACGAGACCACGGCGGAGGAGACCTTTGTCGACCGCGCCGGCGTCTGCCGCGACTTCGCGCATCTGGCGATCACGCTGTGCCGCGCCGCCAACATCCCGGCCCGCGCCGTCGCCGCCTACGCCGCGGGGCTGGTACCGCAGGATTTCCACGCGGTCATCGAAGTGTTCGTCGCTGGCAGCTGGTGGCTGGTCGACCCGACACGGCTGGCGCCGATCAACGGCCTGGTGCGCATCGCTTCGGGTCGCGACGCCGCCGACATCGCGTTTCTGACGACCAACATCGGCGCGGAACTGATCTGGCAAAGCGTCGACGTCGCGCTGGCGGAAGCTGCCGTCGCCGCCTGAGTGATTTCGCTTGACATTACGAACCGAATCGGTTAGTAGGTCAATCAAGGCGGCGGGGTAGTGGTATGCCCCGTCCAACCTGTCCGGGCTCACGATCGCCACTTGCGTACCCGGACGTGTCGTTTCACCGCCGCGCTTTTCAGCC
>CALDHQ010000140.1 GCA_937894055.1 uncultured Polymorphobacter sp. | reverse complement strand
GGCCGGGGTGTGCGGCGAGTGCGGCGAGCAGGCCGTATTCCTTGGGGGTCAGATGGACTTCGACGCCGCTACGGCGGACGCTGCGTTCATCGAGGTCGATTTCGACATCGTCAACGCGCACCTCGGCGGCGCTGGTTTGCGTGGCGCGGCGCTGGCGTAGTGCGGCGCGGACGCGGGCCAGCAGTTCGTCGCTGTCGAACGGTTTGGTGACATAGTCGACCGCGCCGAGATCAAGCGCTGCGACCTTTTCCTCGACCGATTCGCGCGCCGACACGACGATGACCGGCACGGCACCGAGTAGCGGCAGCAGCTCGAGTCCGTCGCGGTCGGGCAGGCCGAGGTCGAGCAGCACCAGGTCGGGCTTGTCGATCGGCAGCACGCTGAGCAATTCGCGCGCCGTCACCGCTTCGGCGATGACGTAGCCGGCGCGTTCGAGGCTGGCGCGCAGCAGCCGCCGGATGTGCAGTTCGTCATCGACAATCAGGATGCGCGCGCCGGTCATGGTGCCACCGCTACCAGCAACGGCGCGGGCAGTTCCAGCGTGAACGCCGCGCCGCGCGTGTCGGTGCGGTTGGCGGCGCTGACGTGAAGCCCCATCGCCTCGGCAAAGCCCTTGACGATGGCGAGCCCGAGCCCGGTGCCGCCGACTCGGTCCGAGCCTTCGAGCCGCGTGAAGGTATCGAACACCCGCGCCTCGCTACCTGGCGGCAGGCCAGGGCCAGCGTCGCACACCGCCAGCGTCACGCCGTCGCCCTGCCTTGAGGCGGCAATCGTCACCGGTGCGCCGGCACCGTGGCGACGGGCATTGTCGATGAGGTTGATGAGGATGTGGTGGAACAGCTGCGCATCGAGCCGCACCAGCGGCAGGTCGGCGGGCACGTCGACCTGCACCGCGTCCCCACCGCGCACGTCGCGCAGTGCGGCGGCGACCGCATCGACCAGATCGACGGGTTCGAGATTGAGCCGGATCGCGCCCGCCTCGATGCGCACCATGTCGAGCAGGTTGGCGATATAGCGGTCGAGCCGCCGTGCCTCGCTGTCGAGTGTCGCCACCAGCGCCGGGTCGGCTGCCGTGGCCCGCAGCTCCGCCGACGCTGCCAGAATCGCCGTGAGCGGCGTGCGCAAATCATGCCCGACCGATGACAGCAGCGCCCCGCGCAGCCGGTCGCGTTCGCGCAGCGCGGCAACGTCGTGCAGTTCGCGCGCCAGTGCCGCACGTTCGAGCGCGAGTGCCGCCTGCGTCGCGATGCTGGCGAGCAGCGGGTCATCGCCGTCAACCGGTGCGCGCCCGTCACCCCGCGCCAGCCCGAGCGCGCCGATCACCCCCGACGGCGTTGGCAATGCAACGAAGCTCCAGTCGGCGGCCTGCAGCGTCGCGGTACCACGCCCGCTGCGACCGCCGTTTTCGATGCACTGCTGCGCCGCTTGCAGGTCGAGCCCGGCCAGCCGGTCGAACGGCGGCGCCGCGGCAAGCGGCACGTCGTGGCCGCGCAGCACGACCAGTGCATCGGCAGCGAAGATACGTGCGGCTTCGGTGCAGATGGCGTGCGCCAATGCCGCTTCGTCGCTGCTGCCGGCGAG
>CALDHQ010000139.1 GCA_937894055.1 uncultured Polymorphobacter sp. | reverse complement strand
CCAAAAGTCCAAATCCCCATAGACCATCGCTTGCGGACCGCGGGTTCGGGCACCGCCGACTTTCGTGCGCCTGACGGCGTCCGAAACTCTAAACGATAGCGGAATGGCAGAAGTTGGCAATCAAGGCAGCTAAAGCGGTCATTGTGCATGCAATCGCGGGCGCGGCTGGTCAGAGCACAAATTCGGGCGTCACCGCCGAATGTGGGTATCGGCTAGGCGCAACTGGATCACGCTTCGCGCCCGCGCCAAGGCGAGGGCAACTGTCTTCCGCTCGCGACCGGAATTTTGCATCGCCGACGGAGCGTCAACGCAGCAGCAACTCACGGCCGACGAACTCTGACAACCATTTCCATTGGGGCAACTCGGCGGGGCTGTACCTAAGCCTGCACTCCAAATGTCTATTCACTCAATTGAGTGATTAATCAGAAATTCCTTTACGCGGGATGTTAACGGGCATATCATTGAGGCTATGGATGACGCCTTTCAATCCGTCATTGCGACCGGCGCTGAAGCGTCCAACGTGCAAATGGCCCGGACTCGCGGGGTTACCAAGAACTCCGAACTGGCGCGCCGCAAGCTCCTCGATGCGGCATATCAATTATTTAGCCGGCAGGGCTTCAAGGCAACGTCGACGGAACAGATTGCCGGTCGTGCAGGGTACAGCCAGGCGGCCATATTCTTTCATTTCGGGACCAAGGCGGGACTGCTTAATGCGTGCCTTGAAGAGGCGCTCGAGCGTGCCAAGGCGTCGATTCCGATGGCCGAGCGACAGGGAACGATCAGTCTCTTGGGTGCCCTCGACGATGCTTTCGACGACCACGACACTGCCGAGCTGTTCGCGCGCATGATGCTCGAACAGAGCCGCAGCGTCGTGATCCAGCCGATCTATGCGGCTTTTCACGCGCATATCCGCGATCTCATTTGCACCGAATTGAAGGCCGAAACGGGTGCTGACGCCGACCGGTGTGCCACGTCAGCGGCGACCATCCTCAGCATGATGATCGGCGTACACGCCGAATATCGCGTCGAAAACAGTCGTTTCGATCGCGCGGATTATCGCGCCATGCTGCTCGGTGTCGCGACGCTGGTCATCGCCAGCCTGAAGTCGGCTGCCGCGGCCGATGCCGGCCATGAACGGCCCTACACGCCGCCTTGATCGACAAATGTTTCGTGCGGCGTTCAAAGTACCAAGGAGAGACCGATGACGACTGCGCTGCCTGGCTCAAAGCGCACCGAAACGAAGCCCGTTGCGGGCCTGAAGTCACTATTGCTTCGCACATTGGGCGCCATCGGCGTGGTTGCGGCGCTGGCTGCGCCGACGCCTGCGGCGGCCGCAGACGCCGACCGTCGACCGAACATCGTCGTCATCCTTGCCGATGACATGGGATTTGCGGACACCGGCGCGTTCGGCAGCGAAATCCGCACGCCGAATTTTGACGCGCTGGCTTACGGCGGCGTGCGGTTCAACAATTTCTACACGCACGCGAGCTGCTCGCCGTCGCGTTCGATGCTGCTGACCGGCGTGGATACCCACCGCAACGGCATGGGCAACATGGACGAATGGACGGCGCCAAACCAGCGCGGTGCTGTCGGATACGAAGGCTATCTCAACGACCGGGTGGTGACGCTGCCGCAACTGCTCAAGGGCGCCGGCTATCATACCTATATGGTCGGCAAGTGGCATTTGGGTAAAACTCCCAACCTTATTCCGGCGGCGCGAGGGTTTGAGCGTGATTTCTCGTTGCTCGACGGTGCCGGCAGCTACTGGGACATGACCAACTTCACTGGCGCATCGCCAAAATCGGTATTCACCGAGGATGGAAAGTACCTGACGAAGCTGCCCGACAATTATTATGCGACGCAGACCTACACCGACAAGATGATCGGGTTCATCGACGCCAACCACGGCGACGGCAAACCGTTCTTTGCCTATGTCGCGCACCAGGCGCCGCACGATCCGTATCATCTGCCGAAGGAGTGGCGTTCGCGGCATGTCGGTGAATATGACAAGGGCTGGGACGCGGTGCGGCGCGAGCGCCTGGCCCGCCAGATCGAACTCGGCATCATGCCCAAGGGCACACAATTGTCGGAACGCATGTGGTTCGTGCCCGATCCCGTCGTGCTTGCCCCGGCGGCGCGCGCCATGCTGGGCAAGAAGATGGAACTCTACGCCGGCATGGTCGAAAACCTCGACGACAATGTCGGGCGGCTTGTCGAGCACCTCAAGAAGATCGGCGAATATGATAATACGATCTTCATCGTGTTCGGCGATAACGGCGCGGAAGGCACCGACCTGTTCCAGATGATCGCCGGCACGCCCGGCACCCGCGACTATCTGTATGCGGCGATGAAATGGTCGCAGACGCATCCCAATGCCTGGGGTGATCCGGGGTCGTATGTCGCCTATGGACCGATGTGGGCGCAAGTATCGATGACGCCGTTCAGCCAGTACAAGGGCTGGCTGGCCGAAGGTGGCATCCGCAACGCGATGATCATCAGCGGTCCGGTCATCAAGCGACCGAAGGGCAGCATCGATGACGGGCTGACCTCCGTCGCCGATATCATGCCGACGCTGCTTGAAGTCGCAGGCGCCAGCTATCCCAAGACAGTAGCGGGGCGCGAACTGCCGCCGATGATCGGCAAGTCGCTGGGCCCGGTGCTGGCGGGCGAAGTCAACTCGTCGCGCACCGACAAGGACTATCTCGCGTGGGAACTGTTTGGAAACCGCGCGGTGCGGCAAGGCGACTGGAAGATTCGCTGGGAATTCGAACCGTTCGGCAAGGCGCAGTGGGAATTGTTCAACGTCACCGCCGATCCGGCCGAACGCAACGACCTTGCCGCCACGCAGCCTGAAAAGCTGCAGGCGATGATCGCGCTATGGGATGAGTATGTGCGGACGAACAACGTCATCCTGCCCAGCCGCTCGCCGTTCGAGACGATGGAGAAGCAGATGCCGCAGCGCGTGCCCGACGATCCGGGCTTCCCGCCGCTGGTTTACAAGAAGCAGTTCGTGCCACCCCCAGACATGGTGGCCACGCCGAAGCCGTAAGCCTTACCGAACAGCGAACCGATTTAGGGGTGCCAAAACCATGATGACCAATGCAGCAGCGAAGAATCCGACAAACCTGAAAAGCCGGGTGGCCAGGGCCGCGTTTGCCATGGGTGCGCTGGCGATCGGCGCACTCGGCGCACTGCCGGCGCAAGCGCAGATGCCGGCGCGCTTCTATTGGAAGTCGCTGTCGGGCGGCAATGCCGCGGCGCTGCTGGTCGAATCGATGAGCGGCAACACCAACCCCTTCAATCCCGCGCTCACCGTCGAACCGGGCGCGAACTTCGATGGCACCGTGGCGATCCTGGCGTTTGCCCATAGTTTCACGCTGTTCGACCGTTCGGCCACCGCCGCCATCATCGCGCCGATGGGGCGCGTTACGGGAGAATTCGACGTCGCCGGCAAAATCGTTTCCCAGTCTTCGAACGGCTTTGCCAACCCGATGCTGGAATTCGATATGAACCTGATCGGCCCGAAGGCGCAAAAGAGTATCCCCGATGCGATGCGCTATGAGCCCGGATTTTCGGTCGACATACTCGCTGACCTGGCATTTCCGATCGGCAAATACGATGCGACGCAGTCGCTCAACATCGGCCAGAACCGCTGGTATGGCCGCCTCGGCCTGCCCATCGTCTGGCAGATCGGTTCCTGGGTGCCCGGCCGGCGTACGACGCTGGAGGTGTTGCCCGTCGTCTGGCTGTTCGGCGACAACAACGACTATCTCGGCCAGAAGCTGTCGACCGACCCGCTGTTCCAGATCGACGGCCATCTGACGCGCGATTTCACCGACAGTCTGTGGGGCGCGGTCGATGCCAGCTACTACAACGGTGCCAAATCGACCATCAATGGCGTTTCGACGCAGCCGCTCGACAATTTCGGTGTCGGGCTGACGCTTGGCTACCGGCTCAACGACAATCTGGGTATGACCTTCGGCTACAAAACCACCGTCAACGACAGCGCGCCCGACGCGCTGCGCTTCGACAATTTCATGTTCACGCTGGTCTACGGCTGGCACCCGCTGGTCGAAGGCTCGAAACGGCTGCAGGGCGAGAAATAGGACCGGCGACAGCCGCGGCGCGGCCTAGGCGCTGGAACCCGCCAGCCGCGCACGGATTTCCTTGCGGAGGACCTTGCCGACCGGGCTGCGCGGCAGATCCGCCCAGAACTCAACGTGCTTGGGCGTCTTCACGCCGCCAAGTCGCGGCCGGCAAAAGTCGATCAGATCCTGCGCCGAAAGCGTCGCGCCCGCCCGGGTTTCGACCACCACCGTCACGGCCTCGCCCCAGTCGGCGTCGGGGATACCGACGACGCCGCAGTCGGCGACGGCAGGG
>CALDHQ010000138.1 GCA_937894055.1 uncultured Polymorphobacter sp. | reverse complement strand
GATCATCACCGGCGCGCTGGTCGGCTCCTCGGGCGCGATCCTGTCGTACATCATGTGCAAGGCGATGAACCGCAGCTTCATCAGCGTCATCGCCGGCGGCTTCGGTGCCGATACCGGCGCGGCCGTCAAGGGCAGCGGCGTCGAGCGCGCCTACAAGCGCGGCTCGGCCGACGATGCGGCGTTCGTCATGAAGAACGCCGAAAGCGTCATCATCGTGCCGGGCTACGGCATGGCGGTCAGCCAGGCGCAGCACGCGCTGCGCGAGATGGGCGACCTGCTCAAGAAGGAAGGCGTCAGCGTCAAATACGCCATCCACCCCGTCGCCGGCCGCATGCCGGGGCACATGAACGTGCTGCTGGCCGAAGCCAATGTGCCGTATGACGAGGTCTTCGAGCTCGAGGACATCAACGGCGAGTTCGCGCAGGCCGATGTGGCGTTCGTCATCGGCGCCAACGACGTCACCAACCCGGCGGCGAAAACCGACAAGACGTCGCCGATCTACGGCATGCCGGTGCTCGACGTCGAGAAGGCCAAGACCGTGCTGTTCGTCAAGCGCAGCATGGGCGGGGCAGGCTATGCGGGTGTCGACAACGAAGTCTTTTACATGGACAACACGATGATGCTGCTGTCCGACGCCAAGAAGATGGTCGACGACATCGTCAAGGCGCTGGGGCACTGATCGGCGCGCAGGTCTGAATCTCGGGCGCGCACCGCTGCCGGGACGGTAAATTGCCGCACCCGCCTGAATCGCAACCAAAATGGTGCAAAGCTCGTTTTGTGCGTGGAACGACAGACGGGAAATTGATACAACAGTAACTATCGGCGGGTGGTGCGCCGATTGTTGTTGTGTGGAGATTCAGGTGCCGCTGCGTCGGAATATCGACATTGATTTGTTGCGGACCTTCGTTTCTATCGTGGAAACCGGAAGTTTTACGCGCACTGCCGAACGCATGCTGCGCACCCAGTCGGCGGTCAGTTTACAGGTCAAGCGGCTCGAAGATGCGCTCGGCATCTCGCTGTTCGAACGCGGCAGCAAGCCGGTGCGCATCAGCGCCGATGGCGAAATGCTGCTGGTGCACGCGCGCCGCGTGCTCGCCGCCAATGACGCGATGGTCGCGCAGATGCTCGAACCCGAAGTGCGCGGTGTCGTCCGCATCGGCGTCAGCGATCATTTTTCAGCAACGCATCTGACCGGCCTCGCGGCGCGCTTCGTACGCGCCTATCCGCAGGTGTCGTTGCAGATCACCTGCGACGTCGAAAGCGCACTGGCGTCGAAATTTGCCGACGGCGAATTTGACCTGATGTTCGGCCAATCGATTGTAGCGCCACGGCGCGCGGCGCCGGCGAAGGACGGGGTGACCCGGCTCTGGCACGAACCGATGGTGTGGTTCGGCCGTGATGCGCTGACCACCCGGGACAAGGCGTCGGTGCCGCTGGTGGTGCCGCCGGTCGGCAGCACCGAGCGTTCGGCCGCGACGTCAACACTCGATGGTCATGGCCGGCCCTGGCATGTCAGCTATGCCAGCACCTCGACATTGGGGCTGCATCCGGCGGTTGCCGCCGGGCTTGGCGTCGCGGCGCTGCCGCGGTCGGCGGTGGACAATGGCACCGGCAACCATGGCGGCATCCGCGTGCTCGATGCTGAAAGCGGCCTGCCGCCGCTGCCCGATGTCGAAGTGACGCTGCACCGTGGCGGCGGCGCCGGCGTTGCGGCGCAGCGCATGGGTGACTTCATCACCGCCGCGCTGATCGGCAAGGAAACGCCCTGAAGCCTGCGACCGGCTGACGCGCGGCGCGCTGTCCCGGTCCTTCATTATCGCTATCGCCGTTGCGCATCGCGCAGCTGTGCCGGTTTTCCCGGCGTGCGCCGCACACACGAAAACGGCTGGCCCTGTTTCCAGGGCCAGCCGCCTGCGTGACCGTGCCTAGGGCTTAGGCAGCAACGGCCATGCGCGCGCGGCGGCGGCGCTGACCGTAACCGGTCAGGCCGAAGCCAACGATGAGCATCGCCCAGACCTGCGGCTCGGGCACCGAAGTGACCGGCGGCGGCGGCGGTGCGAGGACGTTACCGATGGTGTTGACCTTCAGCTGGTAGGTCTTGGTGCCGACGCTGCCGACCGGCGCATAGTCGGCCAGATCAAGCGTGAAGGTTTCGTTGTTCAGGCCAAGCGCCGTCGGCAGGAACGTCATCGAGAAGTTCGACGAGGCACCGGCAACGAGGTCGGTGAAGTTGGCCAGCGTCGTCGTGAAGTCGGTGTTGTTGTTCGAACGCACGATCGAGTTGAGGCTGACACCGGCGCTGTTGCTGTTGCCGATGTTGAAGATCGTGAAGTTGAGCGTCATCGGGCCGCTGCCGGTCTGGAGCGAACCGAAATCAAGGTCGATGCTGCTGACGTTGCTGGCGCCGTCGAACGACGGGTTGGCGAAGTTCAGATAGTCATAGACGATGGTGTAGACGTTGTTAGCCTGCGTCGAGCTGCCGAAGGTGAAGCTGCCATCGGCAGTACCCGAGTTTGCACCCGAACCGGTGGTGACCTTCGTGCTGCCCGCTGCCGAGCGCGTGAAGGTGACGTTGCCGGTACCGGCATAGGAGGCCAGGTTGGCAACCGGCACGGCCGCGTTCTTGTCGAAAGTGACGCTCGACGCATTGTCCGACGAGGGTGAGGAGCAGTTGCTGTTCGAGCAGTTGGTCGAGGTTGTGATGGCGTTCGAGCTGAAGCTGACGCCAGGCGTGGCGATGGTGCCGGCCAACGAAACGTCGGACTGAATCGTGCGGCCCGAGCCGCTGTTCTTGACCGACCCGCTGACCGCCGAAGTCGAGCGCACCGTGGTCTTCACTGCGACATTGGCGCCGGTGAGGATGCCGTTGGCGGTGTCGAACTGCGCGAGCGTGACAGCGCTGGCATTGCTCGGCGCGGTCGTGGTCGTTGCAGTCTTGCTGCTGCCTGAGACGGTGGCAGTCTGCGTGCCGGTCGTGGTGCGTGCGGCCGTGGTCGTCGCGGTCGACTGCAGCGGCGTAGCCGCCGTTGCAATTGCATTAATCGAAACGGTGGCAATCAGCGCCGCCGCAATCTTGAACGAAGTCTTCATGTTTTCTTGCCCTTCCGGAAAAAAATGTTCCGCAAGACGCTAAGCACATGGCGTGCCAATATTTGAAATTTGCGACGTAATTTTCATTTATGCTGCATTATCATAGGCTTGATTGAAGTTTCGCCGCCGATATGACGTTAATATCTTTTTGATTTTCCTTTGCGAAATGCAGCGAATAAATCGCATTTTGCAATTTGCGTCGCATTTTGCGACAGGCGTTGCAATATCGTAAGGCAAGCATGCGACCCGTCGGGCGGCACGATCCGGCGCCGTTCACGCGCCCGCAAAGCGGCTTGAAGCATAATCCGTTTGGGTGGACACTGATCCAGATCAATCGGGAGAAAATTCGATGCGCGCACTTGTGATGGTTGCCGGACTGGGATTGCTCGCGGCGTGCAGCACGCCGCATCCCGACCGCGTGTCGAACAAGCCGCCGTCGCTGACGATGACGGTGCAGCTGCTCGGCCCCAACGGCGAACTGCACGGCACCGCAACGCTGGCGCAGACCGGCACCGACACCCGCGTCCGCGCCCAGGTCAACGGGCTGGCACCGGGCAGCTATGCCATCCACCTGCACAGCGTCGGGCAATGCGTCGGCCCGGACTTCAAGACCGCCGGCGGCCATTTCAACCCGACGACGCACCAGCACGGCAAGGACAACCCCGCCGGGCCGCATATGGGCGACCTGCCGAACATCAGCGTCGGCACCGACGGGCAGGGCAGTCTCGACGCGACCATCGCCGGGCTGCAGATGAAGGGCGACGCGCGGTTCCTGGCCTATTGCCAGGCCGTTTTTGAGGCGATCTGGGTGAGGCCGCAGAACCTGAACGACCCGGCCACCGTTGCCGCCGTGCTGGCAGGTGCCGGATTCGACCCCGCCGCCATGCTGGCGGCGCGCGGAAAGCGCACGGCGGAGGCGCGCGTCGGAGAAGAGGCGGTGCTGGGTGTTGAACCGGAAAAAATAGCTCTCGATGTAGGGCTCCACGCGCAGGAGGGCGGGCGCGTCTTTCTTGTAGGCGTCGAGCTTGCTGAGCGGGACGTCCCACGTCGTGTGGAGCTGGCCGGCGCGAAAAGCGAGTTCCTGGTTCTGCGTGGATTCGCTCGGGTAGAAATAGACCGCGCTGAGCCGCACCTGCGCGGCGTCCCAGTAGTGCGGATTTTTCACCAGCCGGATGCGGTCGTTGAGCCGCCACTCCACCATTTGATAGGGTCCGTTACAGACGATATTTTCCGGCTTCCAATACGCCCGCCCATGTTTGGCCAGCGCCGCAGTGTGCACCGGACAAAAGGACATAAACGCCGCCAGCCCTTTGAAATACGGCACAGGATTCACCAGCCGCACCACCAGTTGCAGCGCATCGATAAAGCGTGCGCCGGCTTCCTGACCGCCGACGATACCGAAGGACAGGATGCCTGCCGGCTTGCCGCTGCAGTAACGTTGGGCCAGCGCATGCTCGGGATGATCCGGG
>CALDHQ010000137.1 GCA_937894055.1 uncultured Polymorphobacter sp. | reverse complement strand
AGCCACCGCCACGCTTACCGGCGCGGTCGGCACATCGTCGCCCTGACCGACCGGCTTGTAGTGGTCACGGATGGCATCGGCGACGGCATCGGGCAGGCCAGCGGCGCGCGCCAGATAGCCGCCCGCGAGGCCCTGGACTTCGGGGAATTCGCCGACAGTGCCGGTGGTGAGGTCGGCTTTGCACAGGCGCGCCGCCTGCTCGGCCTGGTCGGCGTCGCAGCCGGGGATGAAGTCAGCAAGGTGACGTGCCAAAGCGGCGACGCGTTGGACCTTGTCGGCGACGGTGCCGAGCTTTTCGTGGAAGACGATGTCCGCCAGCTTGGGGGTGAAGGCTTCGAGCCCCTCGGCCTTGACCTTGGCGACATCGCCGTCCCAGAAGAATTTGGCGTCCGACAGCCGCGCGCTGAGCACGCGCGCATTGCCCGCCGCGATCGCCGCGCCGCCGTCGTTGGCCGCGATATTGGCGACCGCGATGAACACCGGCGCGAGCTTGCCGCTGGCGTCGGTCGCGGCGAAATACTTCTGGTTGGTGCGCATCGTCAGCTGGATGACTTCGGGCGGCACGTCGAGGAACGCCGGGTCGAACTTCCCGAGTAGCGGCACCGGCCATTCGGTCAGCCCGGCGTTTTCGGTCGCCAGCCCGTCGTCTTCGATCAGCGTCAGTCCGGCGTCGGTGGCGAGCTTGCGGGCGCGCGTCAGGATGATGTCGCGGCGCTCGGCGGGGTCGAGGATGACGTGCGCGTCGCGCAGTTCGGCGGCGTAGAAGCGCGGATGGGCGATTTCGATGCTGCCGTGGCTCATGAAGCGGTGGCCGCGCGTGCTGCGGCCCGAGGTGATGCCGGCGATTTCGAACGGCACGACATGGTCGCCGAGCAGCGCGATGATGCCGGTCAGCGGCCGCACCCAGCGCGGGCTGCTGCTCACGACCGACGCCGGGCCCCAGCGCATCGACTTGGGCCAGTCGAAATCACGGATGATTTGCGGGATCAGTTCCGCCAGCAGATCGGCGGTCGGGCGGCCTTCGCTGCGCAGATTGGCATAGAGGAACACGCCCTTGGGGGTCTCGCGCTCCTCGAGCTGGTCGCGCGTCATGCCGGTCGAGCGCAGGAAGCCTTCCAGCGCCTGCGCCGGGGCATCGGCGCGCGGGCCGCGGCGTTCTTCGGACACTGCGGCGCCGTGGTCGGGCAGCCCGGTGGCGATCAGCGCAAGGCGGCGCGGTGTGGCGAAGACCTCGATCTTGTCAGCCTGCACGCGGCCCTTGAGCCCGTCGGCAAAGCGCGTCGCCAGCTGCTGCGCGGCAGCCGCCTGCATGCGCGCCGGGATTTCCTCGCAGGCGAGTTCGAGCAGGAAATCGCTCATGCCGCCCACTCCGGAAACTGCGCTTGCCAGCGCGCGCGGTGCTTTTCGATCTGCGCGGTGCATACCGCCTTGGTCAGGTCGCGGACGCGGCCGATATAGGCCTGGCGCTCGGCGACCGAAATCACGCCGCGGGCGTCGAGAAGATTGAAGAAATGGCTCGCCTTGATGGCCTGGTCATACGCCGGCAGCGGCAGCCCGGCGGCGACCAGCGCGTTGCATTCGGCGGCAGCGTCGCGGAAGTGTTCGAACAGCTTTTCGGTGTTGGCGTGTTCGAAGTTGAACGCGCTGAACTGCTGTTCCTGCGCGAGAAACACGTCACCATAGGTCACGCCTTCGTCATTGTAGGCGAGGTCGTAGATGCTGTCCTTGCCTTGCACGTACATGGCGAGGCGTTCGAGTCCGTAGGTGATTTCGCCCGCCACCGGCAGGCAGTCATAGCCGCCGACCTGCTGGAAATAGGTGAACTGCGTCACCTCCATGCCGTCGCACCAGACTTCCCAGCCGAGGCCCCAGGCGCCGAGCGTCGGGCTTTCCCAGTCATCCTCGACAAAGCGGATGTCGTGCTTTTTGGTGTCGATGCCGAGTGCTTCAAGCGACCCGAGATACAGATCAATGATATCGGCGGGCGACGGCTTCAGGATGACCTGAAACTGGTAATAATGCTGCAAGCGGTTGGGGTTTTCGCCGTAGCGGCCATCCGACGGGCGGCGTGACGGCTGCACGTAAGCGGCCTTCCACGGTTCCGGCCCGAGTGCGCGCAGCACGGTGGCGGGGTGAAAGGTGCCGGCGCCGACTTCGACATCATAGGGCTGCAGCACGACGCAGCCCTGCGCCGCCCAGTAATTCTGCAGCGTCAGGATCAGGCCCTGGAAGGATGACGAATTGGCCACGCAATTTCCCTGTTCGCAGGTGCAAAAACAACGAGTGCGCGTTTAGCGGTGCGGCAGGCCAAGGGTCAAGGCGAAGTGGGGGTGTTGCCCCACCTCTCCCTTCAGGGGAGAGGTCGACTCGCGCGGTAGCGCGGCGGGTGAGGGTGTTCTGGACGCAGGTTATCGACGGAAGACCACCCTCACCCGGGCCGGCTTCGCCGTCTCTCGCCTCTCCCCTCGAGGGAGAGGAAAGGGGAAAGTCAGGTACGCTTCGCCTTCTTGACCGCCTTGGCCGTCGACTTCGCAGCCTTGCGCGCCGCATAGCGCGCGTCACGCTCGGCCTTTTTGGCAGCGAGTTCTTCTTCCTCGCTGAGGATGATGCGGTTCAGCGCTTCGAGCTTGGCGGCTTCCTTGGCGGCACGCGCGTCGGCAGCAGCCTGGCGCTGGGCTTCGCGCTTGGCGGCGAAGGCCGCGAGCTTGGCGAGGCGCTTTTCCTCGGCAGCAGCAGCACGCGCGTCGCGTGCAGCGAGTTCTTCGGGCGTGGGTTCGGCGG
>CALDHQ010000136.1 GCA_937894055.1 uncultured Polymorphobacter sp. | reverse complement strand
CCATGGCCTGACCGGCGCCAGCCCGACGCGCGATTACAGTTCGGCGGGGTATGTCCGCGTGGTCAATGAAGTGGCGGCGGCGAAGGGCCTGACGCGCTTTGCCATCGGCGGCAACTCAATGGGCGGCGGCGTCGCCTGGCGCTACGCGGCGGCGCACCCCGACCAGATTACCGGCCTCATCCTCGTCGATGCCGCCGGCGCGCCGAGCAAGACCAAGTCCGACCCGCCGCTGGCGTTCAAGCTGGCGCGCATGCCGTATGTGCGCGACGTGGCGATCAAGTTCCTGCCGCGCAGCCTGATCGAAAAGTCGCTGCACCAGACGCTTGCGGTGGACGCGGTCATCACGCCTGAAATGATCGACCGCTACTGGGAGCTGCAGCGCTACCCCGGCAACCGTGACGCCACCGTCGACCGCTTCGCGGCAGGCTACAAGCCGGCCGTCGCGGCGGACCTCAAGGGCATCACCATGCCGGTGCTGATCCTGTGGGGCGCCGACGACAAGCTCATCCCCGTCGACGCTGCGGCCTGGTTCTCGCAGGCCGTCCCCGACGCGCGCGTCACCATCTATCAGGGCGTCGGCCATGCCCCGATGGAAGAAGCGCCCGACCGCACCGCGGCCGATGTGCGCGCCTTCCTCAACGGGCTTCAGACACCCCCGGAACCCGACAGCCCGGCGAGATAGGCCATCATCGCCTGCGCGGTCGGTTCGGACAGCTGGACCAGCGCGCGGCGGGCATCGCACGGGTCGAGCCGGCGTTCGAAGATGCCGCTGTCGCAGAGGTTGCGGATCCAGCGCAGCGCCGTCGTCGTCGGCACCGCGGCGGCGATGCACAGGCTCGATACCGACACCGAGCGGCCTTCGAGCCGCGCCGCAGTCAGGTCGAGCATCATGTCCCACGCCGGATCGGAAAACAGTTCCGCCGAGAAATAGCGGTCGCGGGCGCGGCGTGCCTTGATCAGCGCGCGGACCTGCGCGACCGAGACCTCGCGGCCGCCCTCCGCGTCCTCGCGTTCGCTCGCGGCGAGCGCCGCCAAAGCGGTGGCGATGCGTTCGACTTCGCGGCCCAGCGCCGAAACGCTGGCAAAGTCGCGTTCGCCGCGGTCGGCGACGCCAGCCGTCGCGCTGGCGAGCGCGCTGTCGAGCACTTCGCCGAGCTCCGTGTCATCGGCTTCGGGATCGAGGAAGGTGACGTTGGCGGCGGACAAGGCCATGCCGGCGATGTCGGCACTTTCGGGGTCGGCAACAGCGACGATCGCCGGTGCGGCACCGCCGATGCCCAACCCGACCAGCCGGGCCAGCAGGTCGGCGGAGGCCAGCGCCAGATCGACGACGACGACATCGACGCTCCAGTCGACCGCAAGCCGGTGCGCGAGCGCATCGCCGTCGGAGAAAAATTCAGCTGGAAGCCCGAGGCGGGCCATCGATTCGCGGCGTGCACCGATTCGTTCGGGGCGTTCAGCGAAGATTACCGTCGGAGTCTGGGCGGCTTTTGGTACGACTTGATACTCGGTCACGCGGTTCCCCTCCCAGAAACCGGCGCCCACGCCCGAATTTGTAGCCAGAATGGATGAAACTCCCGGCCCTCTCCGCCGAAAACTCCCCCAAACTGGACCCAACGTCGGTCCGCAGCGTCGGCTACCTGGATAAAGTAAAGGCACGACCCTCGCTGTGAGGTGGGCTCAGCTTGGTCGCAGGTCAAGTGCTTGATGCATTTGTTATGCGGACAGGAGCTAGGTCATGGGCGTTCGGTGGGCACAGCCGTCAATTCCAACATTTGCCGAACTCATCGGTGAGAGCAGATCGATGCGCGAAGTGCGTCGATTGATCGATCAGGTCGCGGGCACCGACTCGACGGTGCTGGTCACCGGCCCGTCGGGCAGCGGCAAGGAAGTCGTCGCACAGCGGCTGCACCAGCGCAGCCCGCGCGCCGCCAAGCCGTTCGTGGCGGTCAATTGCGCGGCAATCCCGCGCGACCTGCTCGAAAGCGAGATTTTCGGCCACGAAGCGGGCGCCTTCACCGGTGCGACACGGGCACGGCGCGGCCGCTTCGAAATGGCCGATGGCGGCACGCTTTTCCTCGATGAAATCGGCGACATGCCGACCGACATGCAGGTCAAGCTGCTGCGCGTGCTCGAAACGCGGATTGTCGAACGCGTCGGCAGTATGATCGGCATTCCGGTCAACGTCCGCGTCATTGCCGCGACCAACATCGACCTCGACACCGCGATCAACGACGGCCGCTTCCGCGAGGACCTGTATTACCGACTCAACGTCGTCGAGGCGCGGCTGCCGACGCTCGCCGAACGCTGCGACGACATCCCGCTGCTGCTCGAACATTTTGCCGCCGCCGGCGGCGCCCGCCGTGTGCATTTCAGCACGTCGGCGACGCGCTATCTGACGACGCTGGGCTGGCGCGGCAATGTCCGCGAGCTGCGCAACCTCGTCGACCGCGCCAACGCGCTGCACGCCGGGCAGGTCATCGATCAGGCGCTGGTCGAACATCTCGTCGGGACGACGCGGCGGCCGGTCGAGGCCTGGCTGGCGACGCCCGCCGCCGTGCCGCCCGCCCCCGCACGGCTCGGCCGGACGCGGTTCACGCCCGCCGTCCCCGATGAAGGTGCGTTCGACCTCAAGAAGCTGCTCGACGACTATGAGCAAAGCTGCATCGAACATGCGCTCGACCGCACCGCTGGCGCCGTCGCTGAATCGGCGCGGATGCTCGGGCTGCGGCGGACGACGCTGGTCGAGAAGATGCGGCACCTCAACATCCACCGCATGCC
>CALDHQ010000135.1 GCA_937894055.1 uncultured Polymorphobacter sp. | reverse complement strand
GACGCCAAGGGCCTGAAGCCCAAACTCGAAACCTTGCCGGGCTATGCGGCGGTGTTGCGGATGGCGGCACCGGCCTGAGAGTGGAAGGGCCTCCGGCGGGCAGGCCTGAGGCCTGCACCCATTAGTTTTGGGCGGCCCACAACTTCCGACGTTTGCTTCTGATGCAATGCCCCGACATATGGGTGCAGGGGCAAGCCCCTGCCCGCCGGAGGCCCTTAGAGCACGCCGCTGGCGACGGCACGCAGGCCGATGCTGAGCAGCGCCCACAGCCCGAGCAGCACCATCAGGAACGACACGATCAGCGTCAGCGAGACCGGGAAGCCGTCGCCGCCTTGCAGGTAGCCGCGGCGTTTGAAGTCCTCGCGCATGCCGCGCAGCGTCTGCATGTAGCGGTAGTGGTTGGCGATGCCGAGTGCCATCAGCAGGATGCCGAGCGCGATCAGCGCCATGCCGAAGCGACTGGGGGCCTGCGCCGCGAGCAGGCCGCGCGCGTCGGTGCGATTGAGGAAGTTGGTGAAGAAGGTGTAGATGGTGAAGCCGAAGCCGATCATCGACAAGGATGTGCGCAGGATCGCCATCATCGTGCGTTCGGCGGCCATGCGGGTGCGCTGGAACGCCATCGATGTGCGCATCGATGCCATCTTGTCGCCGGGGCTCAGGTCTTCGAAACTCATGCGCTACCTCCGCGGTCGTTTTGCACCAAGCGCGCGCGCCAGACAATGCAACGCTGCGACATAGCGGTCTAGCGCAAGGATATAGCGTTACAGTCTGGCGGCTATGTGTATGATGCGGCGGTGGTTCGACACTGGTGACGGGGAAAATCGGTGATTGAAGTCTATTTTCGCGAATTTGCAGCGGCGATTGCGCTGGCGGTCGAAGCGGCGGTGGTGCTGATCGTGGCGATCGGGGCCGGCGAGGCGCTGTTCAAGACCGTCCAGCTGATCTTCAACGGCGGGCTGTCGAACGAGGGGCGCCGCGACATCTGGCTGCGCTTTGCCATCTGGATTCTGCTGGCGCTGGAGTTCGCGCTGGCGAGCGACATCATCCGCACGGCGATTGCGCCGAGCTGGGACGATGTCGGCAAGCTGGGCGCGATTGCCGCGATCCGCACCGGGCTCAACTGGTTCCTGGCGAAGGATATCGAGGAGTATTCGGCGCGCAAGTCGGGTGGCGAGCGCGGCGAAAAGTCGGGAATCACCGAGGTCTAAGACCGGCGCTCAGCCCTGCGCCGCGACCTTCTGGCGCCATTTCTGATAGGGCACCGTCACTACCAGATTGACGAGCAGGAACAGCAGCACCGCGCCGGTGATTTCGACCTGGCGTTCGGGGAATACCGTCGTCGAAAGCGCGATGGCGACGCCGGGATGCCGCGCCGCGCACGCCACCGCAAGCGCGCCGCGGTTGCCTTCATCGGGGCCGCCGAGCCAGTGGCCGACGGCCAGCGCAAAGCCGATGATGGCGACGATGGTGACCAGCACGCCGCCGCCGATCAGCGCCAGCATTGTCTGCCATGTCCCGAACAGCACCACGACGGAACCGCCGATCAGCGCCCAGGTGCCGAGCTTGCCCGCCCATAGCGCGACGGGGTCGCGCCAGTCGGGGCGCAGGCGCCCGATGGCCATGCCGATGACCAGCGGCGCACCGACGGTGATCACCAGCAGCTTCGACATGGCGAAGGGATCGAAGCTGCCCGACACGCCGAACACCAGCGCGACCGCCATCAGCATGAACGGCACCGCGACGATCGAAAACACCGTGCCGAGCACCTGCAGGCCGATGGCATAGTTGGCATCGCCGCCGATGTTGATTTCCTTGCGCGGGATGATCGGTGGCATCGGCGATACCGCCAGCGCCAGCAGCGCCGCGCGCACCGGCACGTCGAACGGAATCAGCCAGGTGATGAACAGCACGAACGCCGGCACCGCGATAAACATCGCGGTCATGGCGCGCACGCCGAGGCGCGGGTTGCGGATCAGCTGCAGCGTGTCTTCGGGTCGTGACCGCACGCCGATCGAAATGACAATGAGCACGATGCCGGCAACCAGCACCAGCTTGACGAGCATGGCGGGATCCATGGCAACTCCCCCGTTCGAGCGCGCCCTTCGGGCCTGCGGCACGATTGCAAATTTATCGCCGGCAGGCCAGATAAACAGCCCTGCTACAGACAGGGTACTGCCCCCGGATGGGCTCAATATCCGGGGGCAGCTTCATGTTTAGCCGGTGCAGGCTTGCGGCACCGGTGCCCCATGAACTTTGCGGCCGCCGCCGGGACTGGCGGCGGCCGTCTTGATGCGTCAGGCGCCGCCGGTGGCGCCCTGGTGCATCTTTTCGAGAACGCCCGACAGGTTGAACGACGCGGCCTTCTGGCGCGGCGGGAACTCGGCAAAGGTGGCGAGCACCTGGCCAACCAGAATCTGCGCCGGAACGAGCAGATAGACGTGGTCGAACATCCAGTCCCAATAGCTGTTCGACGTAATGTCGGCGAACTCATAGGGGTCGGTGCGCAGGTTGAAGATCTTGGGCAGGCGCAAGGTCGTCAGCGGTTCGGCCCAGATCATGCAGGTGCCCTGCATGCGCTGTTCCATGAAGACGAACTTCCAGTTGTCGACGCGCAGCCCCGACAGTTCGCCGTCATCGGTCCAGTACAGGAAGCCTTCGCGCTGGCTCTTGCCCTTGCCGGTGATGTGGTCGAGCTGGTTGATGCCGTCGATATAGACCTTGTACGGCTTGCCGTTGATCGTGGTGCCGGCCTTGAGCTCTTCCTTGATGTTGGGCGCACCGGCCATCGCGGCGAGCGTCGGAAACCAGTCAAGGTGGGCGACGATGTCGTTCGATACCGAACCCGGCTTGATGTGGCCGGGCCAGCGCACCAGGCAGGGGACGCGGTAGGCGCCTTCCCAGTTGGTGTTCTTTTCGCTGCGGAAC
>CALDHQ010000134.1 GCA_937894055.1 uncultured Polymorphobacter sp. | reverse complement strand
ATCCGCAAGCGCCGCATCGGCTTCATCTTCCAGAATTTCAACCTCATCGACGAGCTGTCGGTGCGCGAGAATGTCGAACTGGCGCTGCTCTATCACGGCATCAGCGCCGCCGAGCGCAAGACCCGCGTCGATGCGGTGCTCGACAAGGTCGGCATCGCGCACCGCGCCGGCCACCGCCCGAGCCAGTTGTCGGGCGGCCAGCAGCAGCGCGTCGCCGTCGCCCGCGCCGTGGTCGCGGCGCCGCCGATGATCCTCGCCGACGAACCGACCGGCAACCTCGACACCGCGCACGGCGAGGAAGTCATGCGGATGCTGCGCGCCTTGAACGATGACGGCGCGACGATCGTCATGGTCACGCACTCGCCGGCGCACGCCGACTATGCCAGCCGCACCGTCAACATGCTCGACGGCCGCGTGCTCGTCGAAACCCGCCGCGCCGCCTGAAGGAGCGCATGCCATGCTCAAGAACTACATGACCGTCGCGTTCAGGGCGCTCGCCAACAACCGGGCGTTCGCGCTGATCAACATCCTCGGCCTCGCCATCGGCATGGCGGCATGCCTGCTGCTGCTGTTGTTCGTGCGCTACGAAACGACTTACGACCAGTGGCTGCCGGGGCATGAGACCGCCTATCAGGTGCAGACCTTCCACAATGATCCCGAAAACGGCCGCAGCAGCGCGCAGCAAATGTCGGCCTATGTCGTCGGCCGCTCGCTCGCCAAGGATTTCCCCGAAATCGCGCAGGTCGCCTATGTCAGCCTCGGCAAGCCGGTAATCCTGCAGGACGGCGTCGCCACCACAGCCGAAGTGCTGATGGCCGAACGCAATTTCCTCGACATCGTCCAGCTGCCGCTGGCGCGTGGCGACCGCCGCACCGCGTTCCGCGACATGAACGCGCTGCTGCTCACCGAATCCGAAGCCACCAAGCGCTTTGGCAGCGCCGATCCGATGGGCAAGACGCTGTCGATGGTCCGCAACGGCAAGACCGTCGATTACCGCGTCACCGGCATCCTGAAGGACATCCCGCGCAATTCGCACATCAAAATGGCGTATCTGGTGCCGTTCAACCCCGAACTGATGGGCTGGCAGCCCGACTTCTACAAGGCCTATGGCTGGAACAGCGGCTACAACTATGTCCAGCTCAAGCCCGGCAAGAGCTTCGCCGACATCGAACCGCGCCTCGCCGCCTGGGAAAAGCGCAACATCGCGCCGAGCAACATCGGCGGCACGATGGTCAGTGACGGCGACACCACCGACTGGAAACTGACGCCGGTCGCCGCGATCCACCTCGGCCCGGCGACGGATTCGACGATGACGCCGACCAATGACGCCAAGAGCATCACCACCTTCGCACTCATCGCGCTGCTCATCCTGACGATGGCGTGCATCAACTTCACCAACCTGTCGACGGCGCGTGCCGGCCACCGCGCCCGCGAAGTCGCGCTGCGCAAGGTCATGGGCGCCAGCCGCCGCCAGCTCATCGTCCAGTTCCTCGGCGAGTCGCTCGTTGTCGCCGGACTGGCGATGGTGGTCGCACTCGCCATCGTCGAACTGGTGCTGCCACGGCTGTCGGACTTCCTCGGCGCCGACCTCAGCCTGCGCTATTTCGGCGACGGCGGCGTGCTGCTGCCGGTGCTCGGGCTGACCGTGCTCGTCGGGCTGGCGGCGGGTGCCTATCCGGCGCTGGTGCTGTCGGGCTTTGACCCCGCGCCGGTGCTCAAGTCGAACCGCTCGGGCGGTGATACCGCCAGCAGCGGCGTCGCCCGGCTGTTCGGCGCCGGCGGCCTGCGCAGCGCGCTGGTGGTGCTGCAGTTCGCGGTGTCGATCGCGCTGACCATCTGCACCGCCGTCGTCACCGCGCAGACCTTCTACGCGCGCTCGGCCGACGCCGGTTACAGCCGCGACGGCCTGCTGCAGGTCACCGGCATCGGCCGCAAGCAGATCCAGCCGGTCGCCGACAACATGATTGAAGCCATCGGGCGCATCGACGGCGTCCACGGCGTCGGCCGCACCACCATCGGCGTCGCCACCGACAGCCGCATCAACACGCTGGTGCGGATCGACGGCAACCCGCAGCCGGTGCTGATGAGCAGCTACAATGTCGATACCGGCTTCTTCAAGGCGATGGGGTTGAAGCCGCTCGCCGGCCGCGATTTCGACCGCGCCAATCCGCGCGATGACGCGCAGTTCCCCGAAGGCGATCTGGCAGCCCAGGCCGCGCTCGCCGGCCGCGGCGTCAACATCATGGTCAACGCCAGCGGCGCCAAGCAGCTCGGCTTTGCCAACCCCGCCGATGCCGTCGGCAAGACCATCCGCACCGGCATGGTCGAGGAACAGTTCGGCCTGGTGCCGACCACCATCGTCGGCGTCGTTCCCGACATCCAGCTGCGCTCGTTCCGCGAACCCATCGAGCCGATCATGTTCGTCTATGACCGCAGCTACATGTCCGACATGGTGGTGCGCGTCGATGCCGCACGCGCCGGCGCGGTGCGCGACAAGGTCGAGGCGGTGTGGAAGTCGTACGCCGCGCAGGTGCCGTTCGAAGCGCAGTTCGCCGATGACATCGTCGCGCAGCAGTATGATGCCGACGAAGCACGCGCCAAGACCTTCGCGGGCTTCGCCGGCCTCGCCATCTTCGACAAGGGCGTCCTCACCCTCAGCCGCCGCGTCCTCCGCCGCTTCTTCGTCCTCTACCCCCAGAGCCAGGCCCACCCGCCCGCGCGCCTCCAGCACGTCCGCTTCTACCCCTGCGTCGCCTCGGCCCTCGTCGCGCGCCTCGGCCACGCCCTCTGCCTGCCCCCCGAGCGCACCAACGAGTACGCCCGCATCGTGGCCGACTCCTTCTCCTACGCCCCCGACGTGCGCGCGCGCTCCCGCGAGGAGCACATCGCGCTCCAGATGGTGGCGGCGGGCGTCGTGCCCCCGCCCGCCGGCGGGCCGTCGGGCCCCGACCCGGCCGCGCCCGCGCCGCAGAAGAGATCGCGATCGAGGCTGCCGTCACCGCGCGACTCGCCGGTGAACGCACCACCGCGACCGCCACGCGGAGCAAATCCACCACGGCCACCGCGACCGCCGCGAGCACCATCAGTCGACGGAGCAGCGCCATCGACAGCCGGAGCGGCATCGCGCGACTC
>CALDHQ010000133.1 GCA_937894055.1 uncultured Polymorphobacter sp. | reverse complement strand
CGCGGCCGTCGTGCATGACGTTGCCCGAACGGTAATCGCCGTGGACGATGGCGATTTTCTGCGCCGGTGGCGGCGGATTGGCGCGCAGCCGGCGGATGGCCGCGCGCGCCACCGGCAGCGGGCGCTGCTGGTCTTCATCGAGCACGCCTTCCCAATAATCGAGCGCGATGCGCCATGCTTCGTCGGGCGCCGGCGTCGGCAGATGCTGGCCGAGCGGCGTACCCGCAGGGTCGAGCGCCGCCAGCCGGCCGAGCGCGCTGAAGAACGCTGCACCCAGCGCCTCGCCATGGTCGCCGAACGGTGCGCGCGCGAACGCCGAGGCGACTTCGCCGCCTTCGACGCGCTCCATGATGAAGAACGGCCGTTCGAGTTCGGCGCCCGCCGCTTCGAGCGCGACGGCGCGCGGCACCGGCACGGTGCCCCAGGCGCTTTGATAGGCGCGGAATTCGGTTTCGCTTTCGGTGTCGATCAGGCTGGCGCCGGGGTCGCGGCGCAGGATCAGCTGGTGGACCTTGCCGTCGGCGGTGGCATCGAAGCGGTAGGTTTCGCGGCTGGCGCCACCGGGGATGCGCGCCAGTGCGTCGATGCTGACCGGCGTGCCCCAGATCCGCGACAGATAGGCGGCGACCTGCGGGGCCGCGAGCGGCGCGGCGCTCATGCCCGGCCCCAGGGCGCATTGCGCCTGACAAATTGCATCGTGTTCAACTCCCAAGGCGGGTGATCGCTGCGCCACCCTTGCCGCGGCGATTGCACCGGCGCGCGGCGGCGTGTCAATAATTTGCGCCAATCGCCGCTTGCCCGGTGCGGGGTTCGCGTGGATATCATCGTCGCTGACCGGTCGGGCAAAGCCGCAGCAAGCGGATGTCCGGCCCGGCATGGGGATGGAGCGGATATGGCTGACGAGGTTTCGTACGCGAAGCAGGGGCGCATGGCGCTGATCCGGCTCGAACGGCCCGATGCGCTCAACGCGCTGACGCTGCCGATGATCGCCGCGGTCAAAGCCTATGCCGAAGCGGCCGAGCGCGACCCCGACGTCACCGCCATCTGCATCACCGGCGCCGGGCGCGGCTTTTGCGCCGGCATCGACATGAGCATTCTGGTCGACCATGCGGGCGGCGGCGCACCTGCTGCCGAGCCCGAAGCCGGGCGCGCGCGTCCGGCGCTGTTCAGCTTCCTGCTCGATATTTCAAAGCCGGTGCTGGCGGCGATTAACGGCACCGTCGCGGGCGGCGGCTTCGTGCTGGCGATGATGTGCGACATGCGCTTCATGGCCGAAACCGCGACCATCTCGACGATCTTCGCCAAGCGCGGCCTCATTGCCGAGCACGGCATGAGCTGGCTGCTGCCGCGGCTGATCGGGCTGTCGCGCGCGCTCGACGTGCTGTGGAGCTCGCGCAAGATCGACGCGACCGAGGCGCTGCGCCTCGGCCTCGTCGACCGCGTCGTGCCCGACGACGCATTGATCTCGACCGTTCAGGCCTATGTCGATGACCTTGCCGCGCATTGCGCGCCGCAGTCGCTGGCGCACATGAAGGCGCAGTTGTTGCGCCATCTGCAAACCGATTTCGACACCGCCGCGCACGAGGCCGACCGGCTGATGGCGACGGTGCTGCGCCACCCCGACGCCACCGAAGGCGCGATGTCGTTCGTTGAACGGCGGCCGCCGCGCTTTGCACCATGGACAGGCCCGACCGGCTAACAGGAGGAATGACGATGCGATTGAGGCAAGTGGCACTGGCGTCGCGGCGGCTCGACGCGGTGGCGGCAGAGCTGGCGGCGGTGTTCGGGTTGAAGGTCGCGTATAACGACCCGCACATCCATCACTACGGGCTGCGCAACGCGGTGCTGCCCGCCGGCACCGGGTTCCTCGAAATCGTCGAGCCGGTGCAAGCTGATGCCTCCGCCGGGCGCTTCATCGACCGGCGCGGCGGCGACGCCGGCTATATGGTCATCCTGCAGGCCGCCGATGCCGAGGCCGAGCGCACCCGCGTCACCGGACTTGGCGTGCGCGTCGTCGATGACCTCGACAGCGGCGACTACCGCGCCTCGCACTTTCACCCGGCCGATTTCGGCGGCGTGCTGACGTCGATCGACCAGCAGCGCAGTGCGCCCGATTATCTCGAACCCTATGGCGACTGGATGCCCGCCGGCCCCGACTGGCGCGACGCGCGGACGGCGGACGTGCTCGATCTGGCGGCGGTGACGATTTCAGCGGCGGATGCCCCGGCGCTGGCGGCGCGCTGGGCGACGCTGCTCGGCACGCCGCTGAGTGCCGCCGATCCGCTCGTCCTGCCGCTGAAGCACGGCGAAATCCGCTTCGAGCTGGCCGCCGCAGGCGCACCGACCTTGGTCGCGGCGGTCACGCTCAAGGTCGCCGACGCAGGCGAAATCCGGCGCCGCGCGCAGGCCGCAGGCGTGGTCGGTAGCGACGGCGCCATTCGCATCGGCGGCGTGCGCTTCGATATCGCCTGACCCGCCGGCATCGCGTATTGCAGGCGCTTGCTGCCTGAGAGGCCCGATGTCGACGACCGAAGTTTTCCTGCTGGCGATGCTGCTGATTTTCGTCGTGCCGTTCGCCATCTGGCGGCTCGGCCGCACCGAATATTATGCGCCGCTCGTCGTCGTGCAGATCCTGTGCGGCATCCTGCTCGGGCCGGGCGTGCTCGGCGCGGCGTTCCCCGATTACTACGCGTTCGTCTTCGACAAGCCGGTGATTGCGGCGCTGAACGGCATCGCCTGGTGGGCGGTGATGAGCACGTTGGGAAAGGTCAGCAGGCGGGAAAGCTCGTCGTCTTGCAGCGGACGGCCGGAGTGATCTTCAAAGAAGATGCCTTCCTCCTCCTCATACACGTCCAGCGCCAATCCGCCGATCTTGCCGGACTTGATGAGACCGAGGGTGTTGGCCCCCGTGCCATCGGCAATGCTGCCGTTGACGACGCCATTGCCGGCCCCGCCGAGCTCGAGGTTGCGGCTCTTCTCCGGCGGGGTGTTCGTGCCGCGATCGTCGAGTGCGTACAACTCGGCGGACGGGTTGAACGACGTGCCGTAAGACGCGTAGTACGACACCTCGTCCGTCGGCTGGTAGAGCAGTCCGGCGCGCGTGCTGAACACGCTGTCAGATCGGAAGAGCGT
>CALDHQ010000132.1 GCA_937894055.1 uncultured Polymorphobacter sp. | reverse complement strand
CGACCGCGACCGTCGCCAGCCGCAGCACATTGGTGGCGTTGACCTGAATCTGGTCGCCCGTCCCGTCGATACAGATGACGATGGTCTTCGCCATGGCACCCCCATGGCGCGAGGCTAGACCAGTCCGAGCCCGACAACCAGCCGGCAATCGATGACGCAGCCGCGCGCGCGCTGCGCCGCAAGCCAGTCGGGCAGCTCGGCGAGCGCTACGACATGCACGGATATGGCCTCTTCTGGCGTGCCGCCGCCGGCGCCGGTGCGCGTCAGACCGGTGGCGCGGAACAGCCGGAAGCTCTCGCTCGACATGCCCGGCGAGGTGGCGAATTCTCCGAGATCCTCCCAGCGCGCCGCCTCGAAGCCGGTTTCCTCGTGGAGCTCGCGCGCCGCGCTGGCGGCTTCGCCTTCGCCCGCGACTTCGTCGCCCACCAGCCCGGCAGGCAGTTCGATGCACGGGCGCCCGAACGGCACGCGGAACTGTTCGACCAGTATGATTTCGCGCGCATCGGTCAGCGCGAGGATGACCGCGGCGCCGATGCTGCGCGAGCGCGCGGCATATTCCCAGGTGCCCTCGCGGTGGACCTCAAGGAATTTGCCGCGCCACTGCAGACTCATGCAACCATCGCTGTGCCGTGGCGCATCAAGGTGCGCGCGATGGCGAATTTGTGGACTTCGGTCGGGCCGTCATACAGGCGGAACGGCCGCATATCGCGGAAGATCATCTCGACCACCGTCTCGTCAGTGACGCCGATGCCGCCGAGGATCTGCACGCAGCGGTCGGTGACCTTGAACAGTTCCTCCGACACGAAGCATTTGACGATCGAGCTCTGGTGGCGCGCGCTGAAGCCCTTGGGTGCTTCGCCCCCGGAACCAATGCGATCCATCATCCAGCAGGCATTCCATACCGCGAGGCGGCAGGTCTGCAGCGCGATTTCATTGTCGGCCAGCATGAAGCCGACGCCCTGGTGCTCGCCGAGCGGCTTGCCGAACGCGGTGCGGGTGCGGGCGTGGTCGATGGCGATGCTGTGCGCGCGCGTCGCCGCGCCGATCCAGCGCATGCAGTGCGTCAGCCGTGCGGGCGCGAGGCGCATCTGCGCGTACTGGAAGGCGTTGCCGACTTCGCCGAGCAGCTGATCGGGGCCGAGGCGCAGGTTGTTGAACTTCACCACCGCATGGCCTTCGACATAGTTGCGGTCCATCGAGTTCATCACGCGCTCGATCTCGATGCCCGGCGTGTTGCCGTCGCACAGGAACAGGGTCGGGCCGTCGGGGCCGTGCGGGTTGGGCGCGACGCGCGCCATGATGATCCAGGTCTTGGCGCCATTGGCACCGGTAATCAGCCACTTGCGGCCGTTGATGACATAGTCGTTGCCGTTGAACACGGCTTCGGTGCTGAGCTGTGCGGGGTCGGAACCGGCGCCGTCGGGTTCGGTCATCGCGAATACCGAACGCTGGTGGCCATCGACCACCGGCTGCAGGAATTCCTTGATCTGGTCGGGGCGGGCAATCTTCGACAGGATCAGCATATTGCCTTCGTCGGGCGCAGCGCAGTTCATCGCCACCGGGCCGAGCGTCGACCAGCCAGCGGCTTCGAGCGCCACGGCGTGGCCGATGTGGTCGAGGCCCATGCCGCCGAGTTCACGCGGCACCTGGATCGACAGCAGCCCGGCCTTGCGCGCCTTGGCGACCATTTCGAGCCGCAGTTCGTCGGTCGGGCCGTGCTGGGTGAGGCGCGGGTCGCGTTCATAGGGGACGATTTCGTCGATGACGAACTGCCGGATCTTGTCGCGCAAAGCCACCAGATCGGCGGGAATTTCAAAGTCGATCATCGTTCGTCCTCACAAGGTTGCAGCGACATGGTCGAGAATCGCCAGCGCCAGTTTTTCAAAGCCCAAGTAGCGGTTGCCGTGCACGGCACCCGCCTGCCAGCGTCGATAAAGCTGCATCCACGCCACCGCCAGCCGGAAACGTGCCAGCGCCAGATGAAAATCGAGCGGCACCGGCGCCCGCCCGCTGGCGGCGAAATAGGCGGCGGCGACGTCGGCGCGCGTCGGGAAGCCGGGTTCGAGTGACGGGACTTGCGCCAGCGCGTGCAGTTCGAGCGGGTCGCCGGGCTCGATGACGTCGCCGTAGGCCATGCCCACGTGTTCGCCGGGGGCGTAGCCGAACATGCGCCACCAGGTGTCGTTGTCGGTGCATTCGTCGGTGGCGAGGTTCCAATCCCAGATGCCGAGTTCGCTGGCCTCGATAGATCGGAAGAGCGTCGTGTAGGGAAAGAGTGTCTTCGCCTGTGTAGATC
>CALDHQ010000131.1 GCA_937894055.1 uncultured Polymorphobacter sp. | reverse complement strand
CGACGCACTGGCGCTCGCCACCGCCGACGCGCATGTCGATGCACGCATCTTCGGCAAACCCACCACGCGCGACCGCCGCCGCATGGCCGTCGCGCTCGCCACCGGCGCCACCTGTGACGCCGCGCGCACCACCGCCACCGCGGCCGCCGCCTGCATCAAACTCAGCTACGACTAAGCCCACATGGACTTCCTCAAAATCATCCGCTCGTTCGAGGAGCTGCTCTACGAAGCGATGACGTGGCTGTTGTTCTACCCGCGCACGCTGTGGCGTTGCCTGATCCATCCCGACTGGATCATCGCCTATACCGACAAGGAACTTGGCGAGAAGCCGGGCGAGCAGTTTGTCGATACGATCAGCCCGCCGTTGTTCCTGATCATGTCGATCGCCCTCACCTATGGCATCGGGCTGGCGCTGGGCGCGCGCGTGCAACCCGGCGACAGCGATACATTGCGTGCGATTACCGCCAATGTTGAAAACCTACTGGCGTTTCGCGCGCTGTTCCTGTCGATGTTTCCCATCGTGATGGCGGCCGGGCTGCTGCACACGCGCGGCCAGCCGATCGACCGCAACACGCTGCGCAGCCCCTTCTATCTGCAATGCTATCTTGCCGCACCGTTCGCCGTCATGTCGGGCACCGCCACATCGTTGCTCGTGGTGCCGGGGCCGCATCACCAGCTATTCGGCGGCGTGCTGCTGGCCGTCGCGCTGGTCTGGTTCGTCACCGTGCAGACGCGCTGGTTCTTTCACCAGATCGAACCCGGCTGGTGGACGGCGTTCGGGCTGGCGCTACGCTATCTCGGGCTGGCGTTCCTATTGGTGTTTGTGATCGTGGTGGTGCTCATCCTTGTCTGACCATCGCGAAGCCCTTGCCCCGCTTGCGCGCTTGCTGCCATAGCATGGCCAAAACCTTGGAGGAGCCACCGATGACCGAAGCCTATGAGCCGCCCAAAGTCTGGACCTGGAACAAGGAAAGTGGCGGGCGCTTTGCCGCGATCAACCGCCCCATCGCCGGCCCGACGCACGACAAGGAGTTGCCCGTCGGCAAGCACCCGCTGCAGCTCTACTCGCTGGGCACGCCCAACGGCGTCAAGGTCACGGTGATGCTCGAGGAGCTGCTCGCCGCCGGTCACAGCGGCGCCGAATATGACGCCTGGCTGATCAACATCGGCAGCGGCGACCAGTTCGGCAGCGACTATGTCGCCGCCAACCCCAACTCGAAAATCCCGGTGCTCGTCGACCGCAGCGGCGCGAAGCCGCAGCGCGTGTTCGAATCGGGCGCTATCCTGCTCTATCTCGCCGAAAAGTTCGGCGCTTTCCTGCCCAAGGATCCCGCCAAGCGCACCGAAGCGCTGTCATGGCTGTTCTGGCAGATGGGCAGCGCGCCCTATCTCGGCGGCGGCTTCGGGCATTTCTACGCCTATGCGCCGTTCAAGATCGAATATGCCATCGACCGTTTCGCGATGGAGGTGAAGCGCCAGCTCGACGTGCTCGACCGCCACTTGGCCGAAAACGCCTATATGGCCGGCGACGAATACAGCATCGCCGACATGGCGATCTGGCCGTGGTACGGCGCGCTGGTCAAGGGACTGGTCTATGACGCCGCCGAGTTCCTGTCGGTGCATGAATATACGCATGTCATCCGCTGGACCGATGCGATCAACGAACGCCCCGCGGTGCAGCGCGGCCGCATGGTCAACCGCGTTTTCGGTGACTTGTCGCACCAGCTGCGCGAACGCCATGACGCCAGCGACTTCGACACCAAGACACAGGACAAGATCGAAGCCGCCGCCGCCAAGGCCTAGTCCCGACGCCGATCCAGACGCCGATCAGGAGTTCATTACGCATGTCCACAGCCAGTGCCGCCCCCGCCTATCTCGACCAGGAGTTCGGCACCGTGCCCGACCTCGTCCG
>CALDHQ010000130.1 GCA_937894055.1 uncultured Polymorphobacter sp. | reverse complement strand
CCAGGCGCGGCGGCCGAGCGCTGGCAGCCTCGACATCCGCGTTGCCGACTGGATGACGAACGGCCTGCCCGACGGTGCGTTCGACCGCGGCTATGCCATCGAATCGACCGAGCACATGGTTGATAAACAACGCATTTTTGACGAGGCGTTCCGCGTGCTCAAACCCGGTGCGCGGCTGGTGGTGTGCGCCTGGTTATCCGCCGACGAACCGACGAAGTGGCAGGTCGATCATTTGCTCGAACCAATTTGCCGCGAAGGCGCGCTGCCCGGTATGGGAACGCGCGCCGAATATGACGACTGGGCCGAGGCGGCGGGTTTCACCGCACTCGGCTGCCATGACATCAGCGTCAATGTCGCCAAGACCTGGACGATCTGCCTGCGCCGGCTCGCGGCGAAGCTGCTGACGCGCGGCGACTATCTGCGCATGCTGCTCAGCCCGAAAACGCAGAACCGCGCGTTCCTGTGGAGCATGTTCCGGCTGGTCGAAGCCTACCGTAGCGGCGCCATGCGCTACGGCGTGCTCAGCTACGAAAAGCCAGCTTAGGCGCCGGAACTAGGCCGTTGCAATCCGGCGGCGACGCAGCGCGCCACCAACCATGCCGAAACCGCCGATCATCAGCGCCCAGCTTGCCGGTTCAGGCACCGGTGCGGGCAGGAAGACACCCAGGTTGCCGGTGTTCGAATCGAACGACGGCGCGAGCAACGGCCCGAGCGTGTTGAACGCCAGCCCGGCGACGGGGATGCCCGAGGTCAGGAACGGGCTGGCCGACATCATCATCGCCGACTGCGGCGCGCTGCCAATCGTGCCACCGCGGCCGACCGGATCGCCGAACACCGAATAGCCGATGGCGCAGGTCTGGTTGTAGGCGTTGGAACCGGGGGTGCCGGCGCAGCTGCCCGTCGAGGTGGCGTAGGTGCTGACGCGGTAGGTCAGCGTCGCGCTGGCACCGGGTGCAAGCATACCCGGAACCACGATGCTGACGATGGTCGAATCCCAATTGTAGCCGATCGCGGTGCTGCTGCCGGGAACGGTCTGCAGCCCGAAATTCTTGAGCGTTGCGCGTGCGGCACCGAGGGTGTCGGTGACATTGCCGTTGCTGTCGATGGTCATGCCGCCCGACAGGCTGTAGATTGATACGCCGTTGCTCAACACGTCGAACATGAAGCCCGCAGTCGCATTGCTGACGTTGCTGAAGCTGACATTCTGGCTGGTCTGGCCGCACTGGCTGAGCTGTGCGTTGCCGCAGATGCCCGGCCCAACATCCGAGGTGATGTCGCCGATCAGGAAGCCGAGCCCAGCGGGTAGCAGCGTCGAATCGAGTACCGCCTGCACCGCGTTGGTGCCGGTATTCTTATAGGTCACTTCGACTTCGGTGAACGCCGTGCTGCTGCCGCCGGGGCCACCGGCAACGACGCCGTTCTGGAACTCGATCAGACCCTGATTGAGCTTCGAGGTCGACTGAATGCCACCACCGGTCAAGGCGATACCGCCGGCGAACACGTCGATGTTCTGGCTGCTGCTGTACTTGGTCAGCGGCGTGCCCGAAACCTTCATGGTACCCGTGGTTGCTGTCAAAATGCCGGTGACATCGGCGGCTGCAGGTACGCTGGCGACAAATGCCGCTGCTGTCATTCCTGACAATATAGCCTTGTGAATCATAACTTTAACAACCCTCCCGGTACGCAAAACATCGGTTGAAGAATCGGGCGCCCCCTGCCCATACTATTGCAGTGCAACATAGCACAGCGTGAATGTCAATAATATGACGCCGAGTGCTAACGAATTGAAAGGATTCGTCAACGGTCGATGCGCCGTATTCGTGGTTAAGTCTTGCTACCGAGCCGGTCGCAGGTGGATTTCGAACTGGCATAGAAGGCGCTGTCGCTGCCCATTGTGCGTGCGAGAATTTCGAGCCCCTTGGCGCAATCAATTTTGGCTTCGGCGTTGCGTCCGGCCTTGGCGAGTATCACCGCGCGGTTAACGAGCAAGTCGCCGTGATTGGCGTGTTCGGCGCCGTAGCTTTCGTCATAGTTAACTTTGGCGTCGTCGAGATACTGCAGAGCGCGCGCCGTCTGCCCCTGGTCGGAGGCCGCCAGCGCACGATACACATCAGCGATGCCAATCAGATAATGCGGTTTCCCGAAGCTCTTGTGATAAATCGCGACTGCTTTGCCAAGTACTGCCTCGGCCGCCGCGGGCTGCTTGTCGTCGCGCAGGATCTGGCCTTTGAGCGAAAGCGCGTCACCGACGATCAGATTATCCGGATCAAGCACATTGGCATAAACCTCCAGCGCACTTTCCACATTGGCGAGCGCGGGCGCATATTTGCCTTCGAGATAGTCGTTGAGCGCCAGGCTGTAGTAGGTCTGGCCGATCTTGAGGTGATTATCCTTGTAGACCAGACGATAGGTGCGGTTGGCTTCGGTCAATGACTGGCGCGCTTCGGCATAGCGACCCATGTCCGACAGCAGCAAGCCGCGGTTGTTCAGGATCTGCGCGATCTGGTCGGGCTTTGTCGCAGGTGTCGAGCGATACAGTGCCAATGCCTTGTCATACGCTGCAAGTGATTGCTTCTGCTCAACTTTACCGGCGAGCGCGCGTGCGGCAACCTGCGTCGCCCGGGCATGAACCAGCGTCGCGCGATCGACGTCCAGCCCTGTCTCGGCCGGTGCGTTGAGGGCCCTTTCCGCAAATTTGACCGTCGCCAGCGAGCCGTCGAGGTCGCCCAGTCGCAGTTTGGTGTCGGCCAACGTTACCAGTGCATCGGCGCCCTGTGGCCCGGCGCGTTCGATGGCGCGGCGTGATTTCTCGAGCGCCGTCTGGGCTTCATCAAACAGGCCGAGGTTGTTGTAGGCACGTGCCACGGTATCAATCAGCCGGATTTGCAGTTCCGGCTGGCTCGACAGCTCGGCGCGGGCGCGGTCGGCGGAGCGGCCCAGAATCGTCAACGCGGTGATCGTCCGCGGGTTTTCAGTTGCCGGGTCAGCGAGTTCGAAGGTTCCGATCAGATAATCCGCCGCTGCCCGCGCCGCGGCACTTTCGGTTTCGGCAATCTTGCGCTGTTCGATTGCCGCAATTCGCTGGGTGTTGGCGTAATAGGCGAGCCCCAGCGCGCCGAACATGCCGATGACCGAGGCGCTGGCGATGATCGCCAGCCGCCGCGCCCGCCGTGCGGCTTCGCGCTGGACGAGCAGGTCGAGCTTGAGTCCGGTCAGCCCGGCGAGCAGCTTGAACAGCGCCAGCCGCTTGCCGTCCTTGCCCTTGCGCATGTCGGCGGCGATCGGTTCGGCGGGAATGTCCGACAGCTCGCCGTCGGGGCCGAGCGTGTATTGCAGCGCCGGCGGGAAACATTCGCTGTCGGGGTGGCCGGGCTCGCCGCTGGCGATCAGCGCGAAAATGCGCCCTTCGCCGTGCATGCGCTTGAAGCTTTTGACTTCCTCGTTGACCCAGCGCGACTTCGCCGCCGACGGCGAGCAGATCAGCAGCAGGCACAGCGAGTTTTCGAGCGCGCTCTTCAGCTCGAACGACAGGTCGCCCGATGCCGGCAGTTCATCGCGGTCGCGGAAGATCGGCGTCAGCCGCTTGGGCACCGGCCCGAGCGCGGTCTCGGTGCCGACCAGCTTGGCCGGCACATGATAGCGTTCGACAGCACCGTGCAGCCAGGTTGCGACATGCTTGTCGGCGTGGCTATAGCTGATAAACGCGCGGTAGTGCTTGGTCTCGGCGGTCATGCTGGGTCCGGGATAGGGATTGCAACTGCGTATCAGAATAACAAGCACCGCTCAAAGGTGACTTTGCGACAAGGACGGGGCTGCTATGGTGGCACCCGAATCCGGGGAGATTTGAATGACTGCCATGCCTACCGCCGCCAATTCCGTTCTGGGCGGCATCCGTATCGTCGATCTGACCTCGGTGATTTTCGGGCCTTATGCGACAATGATGCTCGCCGACCTGGGCGCCGATGTCATCAAGATCGAGCCGCCGACGGGCGACACCTTCCGCATGTCGGGCAAGCCCGCCAAGACCAAGGGCATGGGCGCCTGCCACATGACGCTCGGCCGCGGCAAACGCTCGGTGGCGCTCGACCTGAAGCAGGCCGCCGACAAGGACGTGCTGCGCAAGCTGCTCGCCACCGCCGACGTGTTCATCCACAACATCCGCGCCGACGCCATCGAACGCCTCGGTTTCGACTATGAAAGCGTCAAGGCGATCAAGCCCGACATCATCTATGTCCATTGCGTCGGCTTCGGCTCGGACGGCCCCTACGCCGAACTCCAGGCCTATGACGATGTCATCCAGGGCCTCACCGGCTGCACCGACATGATCTGCAAGGTCGATGGCAACCCGGCGCCGCGCTTCCTGCCGATGGCCGCCGCCGACAAGGTCGCGGGCCTCTACGGCGCACAGGCGGTGCAAGCCGGCATCATCCACAAGCTGCGCACCGGCAACGGCCAGCATATCGAAGTGCCGATGTTCGAAACCATGACGCACTTCAGCTATGAAGAGCATCTGTTCGGCGCGACCTTCGTGCCGCCCAACGGCCCGATCCTTTACACGCGCCAGATCGATCCCGAGCGCCAGCCGTACAAGACGCTCGACGGCTACCTGTGCATCGTTCTCTACACCGATGACAAACAGGTCGAATTCTTCCACCGCACCGGCAACGGCCACTACATGTCCGAGCCGCGCTTTGCCGACCGCGTCGCACGCTTCAAGAACCTCAGCGCGCTGTTCGCAGTGATGGGCGAAATCATCGCGACGCAAACCACCGCCTATTGGGTCGACTGGTGCCGCACCAACAGCATCCCCGCCATGCCCGCGCACCGTGTCGAGGAAGTCATGAGCGACCCGCACCTCGTCGCCACCGGCTTCTTCCGCGAGCGCGAACACCCGACCGAAGGCACCTATATCGAAATGCAGCCGCCGCTGCGCTTTTCCGGCAGCGCCCCGCGCGACCTGCGCATGGCGCCGCAGATCGGCGAGCATACTGAAGAGGTGCTGGCCGAGCTGGGGATTTCGAGGGGTTAAGGGCCTCCGGCGGGCAGGGCCTCGGGCCCTGCACCCATATATTGGCTTCGGCGCATCAATCGCAGCCACCGCGCAAAGTTCACCGACGCAAAATTTGGGTGCAGGGCCTGAGGCCCTGCCCGCCGGAGGCCCTTCGCGCTTACTTCCCCTTGAAATCCGCCGTGCGCTTTTCGAGGAACGCCAGCATCCCCTCGCGCGCGTCAGCCGAGCGCAGCAGCGGCAGCAGTTGCAGGAACACGTGGTGGACGTGGTCGTTGAACGTTTCGTTGAGCCCCATGCGCATCATGCGCTTTGATGCCTGCACTGCAAGCGGGGCGTTGCCGG
>CALDHQ010000129.1 GCA_937894055.1 uncultured Polymorphobacter sp. | reverse complement strand
CCACGCCAGGCGTCAATCCCGAACTGCCAGGCGTCGTTGTCGAACTCGAACTCGCTGCCCTCGGCCTTCGCCTTGAGCTCGACCTCTTGCTCGGTCTGGCGGATGAACGCGCGGACCTCGCTGTCGGTGTGGCAGCGGCCCTTTTCCAGGCCCTCGATCACGCCCCAGTTGGCGCCGACGCTGGTGGGCGCGGAAGTGGCCGGGACCATTTTGCTCACGGGCGAGGGCGTCTTGCGCGGCGGCCAACCTTCCGGACGAATCAAGGTCGAGTGGCGCGACGGGGCCGTGCGGCAGGCTGCACAGAAACTCGCGCTCGAGGGCATAGCGTTTTCCGGTGAATTCGAATTCGATGCCGCGACGCGGACGTGGGCGAGCGCTGCTCCTGGCGTGCTCAAGGTCGGCACCATTTCGACCGGGCGTTTTGGGGCGCGGAATCTCCTGGTCCACGTTCGCCTCGACCAACGCCTCGTGGCCGCGATCGAGGTGGCCCGGGTCGAGATTGCCGGCGGCGATCTGGCCGGTGGCGGTGGCCATGCCGTCCGCACCGCTGCGCACGCTGCCCACCAGCTCGGTGGCGGCCTTGCGCGCATCGTCCAGGGCGGACAGGCGGGCGGCCTCGTCCGGGCCTGATCCGGCCTGGGCTTGGGTGGCGCTCAGCCCCAGGGACAGGCCCAGGGCCTGATCGGTGCCGCCGACGCGCAGATCGGCCTCCTGTGCAACTACTCGCTGCCCCTCGCCGTGGAGCAGTGGCTGGTGAAGCTGTACGTGCTTTCGCACCCGCCCCAGCCCGCGCCGCCTGTCGGTCGGCCTCGAGGACGCCGACGACCTGCTCGGCCTGCTCTGCTTCGTCGCGCTGCACTGCGGCGCGCCCGCGCTGCACTCTGAGGTGGCGGCGCTGGCCGACTACGCGGGCACCGTGATGATCGTCTCCCACAACCGCGCCTTCCTCGATCCCGTCGTCCACAAGACCCTCGAGTTCCGCCCCGGCGAGGTCACGATCTGGGCCGGCGTGAATGGGCACGGCAAGACCACGTACCTGTCGCACGTGATGCTCAACCTGCTGCGGTTTCGCGCTGTCGCTGACTATGCGGCGGCACCGACGCTCGCGCCCACGGTGCCGATCAGCGGCGCCGCTGCCTATCAGCTCTATGTCGGGCATACGCTGCCTTACCTCGAAGCTAGCGGCGGTGCGGTGCTTTTTGACGCCGTCGCCGGGCCTTGGCTGATTGGCCCTGACGGCGATCAATGGGACCGCGTCCTGCTCATCCGCCAATCGGGCATCGGCGCCTTCATGGCCTATCGTGATGACGCCGCCTATCTGTCGGGGCTCGGCCACCGCAGTGCTGCGCTGGCAGATTCGCGATTGCTGCCGATGACCGAAGGTGCCGGATAGGCCGCATGAAAAGGGCCGCCTCCTTCGCAGGAAGCGGCCCCGTTCATTCGCCCGAAGGCAAAGTCTTAGTCGCGGCGCGGGCCACGGCCGTCGCGGCGCGGACCACGGTCCGAACGCGGCGGGCGGTCATCGCCACCTTCACGCGGCGGGCGCGTGTCTTCGAGTTCCGCACCGGTTTCCTGGTCGACGAGGCGCATCGACAGGCGCACCTTGCCGCGGTCGTCGATGCCGAGCACCTTGACCTTGACCTGCTGGCCTTCGCTGAGCACGTCCTTGACGACAGCGACGCGGTCGTTCTGGATTTCGGAGATGTGGACGAGACCGTCCTTGGCACCCATGAAATTCACGAACGCACCGAAATCGACCATCGACACGACCTTGCCGGTGTAGATCTTGCCGACTTCGGCTTCCTGCGTGATGCCTTCGATCCACTTGCGCGCGGCGGCGATCTTTTCCGGATCGCTCGATGCGATCTTGACCGTGCCGTCGTCTTCGATGTCGACCTTGGCGCCCGTCGTCGCGACGATTTCGCGAATGACCTTGCCGCCGGTGCCGATAACGTCGCGGATCTTGTCCTTGGGCACCTGCATCGTTTCGATGCGCGGCGCGTGCGCCGACATTTCTTCACGCGTGTGGTCGAGCGCCTTGGCCATTTCGCCGAGGATGTGCGCGCGGCCGGCCTTCGCCTGGTCCAAAGCGACCTTCATGATCTCTTCGGTGATGCCGGCGATCTTGATGTCCATCTGCAGCGCGGTGACGCCTTCCGACGTACCGGCAACCTTGAAGTCCATGTCGCCGAGGTGATCTTCGTCACCCAGGATGTCGCTGAGAACCGCGAAATCCTTGCCTTCCAAGATGAGCCCCATCGCGATACCGGCAACCGGGCGCGTCAACGGCACACCGGCGTCCATCATGGCGAGCGACGCACCGCAGACGGTGGCCATCGATGACGAGCCGTTCGACTCGGTGATGTCCGACAAAACGCGGATGGTATACGGGAAGGCTTCCTTCGACGGCAGCACGCCGTGGACGGCGCGCCAGGCGAGCTTGCCATGGCCGATGTCGCGGCGACTGGGGGCGCCGAAGCGACCGACTTCACCGACCGAATAGGGCGGGAAGTTGTAGTGCAGCATGAAGCGTTCGTAGCGCAGGCCGTCGAGACCATCGATCATCTGTTCGGCGTCGGCGGTGCCGAGCGTCGTCGAGACGATCGCCTGGGTTTCGCCGCGGGTGAACAGCGCCGAACCGTGCGTGCGGGGCAGGAAGCCGACGATCGCTTCGATCTGGCGCACCGTCTTGGTGTCGCGGCCATCGATGCGGCTGCCGTCCTTGAGGATGGCGCCACGGACGATTTCGCCTTCAAGCTTCTTGAACAGCTTGCCGGCCTTCTGCTGGGTGGCGCTGTCGGCATCGGCGAACAACGGCTTCATCTTGGCCTTGGCTTCGGCGAGCGCCTGCTGGCGTTCCGACTTCTTGGTCAGCTTGTAGGCGGCGGTGATGTCCTTGCCGACGGCCTTCTTGATCTGCGCCAGCATTTCGGTGTTGTCGGGAATCGCGAGGTCCCAAGGATCCTTGGCGGCCTTTTCGGCGAGCGCGATGATCGCCTTGATCACCGGCTGGATGCCGCGGTGCGCGAACATCACGGCGCCGAGCATTTCGTCTTCCGAAAGCTCCTTGGCTTCGGATTCGACCATCATGACGGCGTCATTCGTGCCGGCGACGACGAGGTCGAGGCGGCCTTCGGCGAGCTGCGCCTTGGTCGGGTTGAGGATGTATTCGCCGTCGGTGTAGCCGACGCGCGCCGAAGCGATCGGGCCCATGAACGGCACGCCCGACAGGCAAAGCGCGGCCGACGCGGCGATCATCGCCACCATATCGGCTTCGTTTTCGCCGTCATAGCTCAGAACCTGGGCGATGACGTTGATTTCGTTGTAGAAACCTTCGGGGAACAGCGGGCGGAGCGGACGGTCGATCAGGCGGCTGGTCAGCGTCTCATGCTCGGTGGCACCGCGCTCGCGCTTGAAGAAGCCACCCGGGATGCGGCCGGCAGCGCTGTACTTTTCCTGATAGTTGACGGTCAGCGGGAAGAAATCCTGGCCTTCCTTGACGCTCTTGGCAGCCGTGACGGCGCACAGAACGACGGTTTCGCCATAGGTGGCGAGCACGGCGCCATCGGCCTGACGGGCGATGCGGCCGGTTTCGAGGGTCAGCTTGCGGCCGCCCCATTCGAGTTCCTGCTTGTGGATATTGAACATGATTTTCGTCTTTCGTTTGCATGCGCCCGACCCGATGCCGTGCGCGGCCTACACTTCCGAAACCGTGGCACCATTGCCGTGGTTCGGAATACAAAACAGGCCCCCGGGTGTGCCGGAGGCCTGTCTATGCTTTGGAACTGCTGGTTACTTGCGCAGTCCGAGCTTGGCGATGAGCGCGGTGTAGCGCGCCATGTCGCGGCTTTTCAGATAATCGAGCAACGCACGACGACGGTTGACCATCATCAGCAGACCGCGACGCGAATGGTTGTCCTTGGCGTGGGTCTTGAAATGTTCGGTCAGCGTCTGGATGCGATCGGTGATGATGGCAACCTGCACTTCGGGCGAACCGGTATCGGTTGCGGTGCGGGCGTTATCGGTAATGACAGCGGCTTTGCGCTCGGCGGTAATCGACATCATTGTCTCCTCAAATTACAAGTTGAACCCGCGCACGACCCGTATCGCGGTGGCATCAATGTCCACCAGAGCAACCGGAACAGGCCCGTCGGTCGCCAGATACAGCCCGTGGTATGCGGGGTGCCCGGGGAGCGTGCGTCCTTGACGGAGCGCGGTCGCTTCTTCGGGCGAGACTGCGTAAGCCGGGATGTCGTCCAGCCCTGCAGTCAGCGGCAAAACCGCCTGTTCAAGGCCGGCCTCCTGCAGCAAAGCCGCCCAATTGTCCAGCGAAATCGCTTGGGCCAGCGTAAACGGCCCGGCGCGCGTCCGGCGCAAAGCGCTGACATGGCCGACGGTATCGAGCGCCAGCGCGATGTCGCGGTTGAAGCCGATCGGCTTGACCACCACGGCGAGGCCATTGGCGACCTTGCCGGCCAGCGAGGCGTCGATCCGCACCGCGCCGCACTGGGCCGCGACGCTGCACACGCCGGCCGGCGACGCGGCGCTGGAGCTGCACGTGGCCGGGCGCCACAACCTGCACAACGCGCTCGCCGCCTGTCTGGATGCGAACTCGAAGCTTGTGACCACACAGCTCGATTCCAAGGTCGTGCTGGAGCGCCTGCTCGTCGGCATGCTCTGCCCGCGCAAGCGCAAGGCCTGATCCATCACACCATGAGTGACAGCGCCACCCTTCCCGTCAGCGTGCGGCGCATTGCACTGCCCGACAGCGTGATCACGACGTCGATCCGCGGATGGCTCAACTCGGCCAGCGGCACCAGGGGAAGTGTTTCGACTTTCTGCTCGGGCTCGTCTGCCATCCCACGCATCAGAAAAGCGAGACGTCGCCCTAGATAATCGACTTCATCCGCTGAAAAACTGCCAGGGCTTGCCTCCAGCGCCAGCTCGACATCCTTGGCCATGCGCGAGGCGTCGCCGCAGACGTAGAAGTGGGCGCCGGCCTCGAGCCACGCGTAGAGTTCGGCGGCGTTTTCGAGCATGCGCTGCTGCACGTAGAGTTTCTCGGCTTGGTCGCGGGAGAAGGCGGTGTCGAGGCGCGTGAGGACGCCTTCGTGCATGAGCGCGGCGAGTTCGTCGCGGTAGAGGAAATCGGTCGCGGCGCGCTGATCACCGAAGAAGAGCCAGTTTTTGCCTTTGGCGCCGGTGGCTTTGCGCTCGTGGAGGAAGGCGCGGAAGGGGGCGATGCCGGTGCCGGGGCCGACCATGATCGCGGGAGTGTCGCCGTTGGCCGGCGGGCGGAAGGACGTGTTGGTGTGAACGAAGACGCCGACCCTAGTGGTGCCGGGTTGCGCACGATCG
>CALDHQ010000128.1 GCA_937894055.1 uncultured Polymorphobacter sp. | reverse complement strand
GAATGCCGGAACTGGCCCAAGCCCCGACGGTCACCGTGGAACCGCTGGAGAGCTTCCTCAGGGCCGAAGAAAAAACGCTGGAAGCCCTGCTGGCCAGCCAGGGAGCCTGGGCCGCGGCCAATCTGGAAAAGTACCCTGCACGACCGGCCATGCTCGCGTTCAAGGCCGACCCGGCCCGCCACGGCACGCGCAGCGAGACGGTGCGATTGTCGATGGCCCAGTGCACGTTGGTCGGCGCATCCGACTCAGGCACCAGACGGCGATAGGAGTTGACGTTGGGCGCGCACAGCGACAGAGCCGCCGCCAGGTATCGCTGCAGGCCACCGATGTGGTTCAGGAAAACCTTCGAAGGCGAGCCATCCTTGTTGGCGAAGATATTCTTGCCGGTCTTGATGTCCATCACCGACTGGTGGATGTGCATCGAGGAGCCGGGCTCATTCTCATGTGGCTTGGCCATGAAGGTCGCATAGACGTCGTGCTTCAATGCGGCCTGACGCACCGTGCGCTTGAACAGGAACACCTGGTCGGCGAGCTCCAGCGGATCGCCGTGGTTGAAGTTGATCTCGAGCTGCGCCGCACCGGCTTCGTGGATCATCGTGTCGAGGTCGAGCCCGGCCTTTTCGCTGTGCTCGTAGATCTTGTCGATGATCTCCTCGAACTCGTTGATCGCGTCGAGGCCGTAGGGCTCCGATGCCGTTTCGGCGCGGCCGTTGCGGCCGATCGGGGGTTTGAGCGGAATATCGGGGTCGGTGTTGATGCTGGTCAGGAAGAATTCGACTTCGGGGGCGACCAGCGCCTTCCAGCCGCGCGCAGCGTACAGCCCGATGACCTTTTTGAGCAGGTTGCGCGGATAGATTTCAACGGGTTGGTGGTCGCGGCCATAGGGGTCGGCGATGACGACGGCGGTGGGTACCTTGAAATAGGGCGCGATGCGCAGCGACGTCGGGTCGGGCACCAGCGTCATGTCGGGGTCCTGGAACGGCGCCACCGCGGGGTCTTCGGGATAGTCGCCGGTGACCGTCACGATCAGGATCGAGCTGGCGATTTTCAGCGCGCCGCCCTGCACCGATTTGACCATCTTGGCGGCCGGCAGCACCTTGCCGCGGACGATGCCGTTCATGTCGGGCACCATGCATTCGACTTCGACAATGCCGTGGCGCGTCAGCCAGTCTTCAAGTTCGGCGGCGACTTTGGCGTAATAGAGTTTGCGGTCGGCAATGAGTTGGCGTTCGGCGGCGGTGGGCACGGGGTTAGCCTTTGTCTTGCAGCATGGTCTTGCAGCGGTTGCCTTGCAGCGCAAAGCTGCGCATCCTAGATGAACCTATCGGCGTTCCGGCTCAAGTGCAGTGATTGTCCGGCGGCAGGCGCCACAGGCGTGTTTGATGTGTAACCCTTGCGAGTAGCCAGTCCATGCCCACGCCGCGAAAGACACTTTACGACCGGCCGCTGATGGCCGGGGCCGGGGTGTTGCTGCTCGCCATGGTCGGCAGCGGCGTCGGCATCACCGCCGCGCTCAAGCTGCGCGACCGTGATGCGGTTATCACCGCGCCGGTCGCGGCCGCGGTGCGCGCACCCGCACCGGCGTCGGGTGAATTGGCCGATATGGTCGCCACTGTCGTGCCCGCCGTCGTCCAGGTCCAGGTTACCGGGCTACGCCACCGCACCCCGGGCGTGATTACGCCCGACGGCTCCGACAGCCTGCGGCGCTTCTATGACGATGCGCCGCAAGGCGAGGAGCCTGACGCCGACGAGGTTCTGGGGTCGGGCTTTATCGTGGATTCAAAGGGGCTTGTCGTCACCAACGCACATGTCGTGGAAGGTGGCAGCAAGATCCGCGTGCGGCTCGCCTCGGGGCGCGAAGTCGCTGCCGAACTCGTCGGTGCCGACAGCAAGACCGACCTTGCCGTGCTGCGCATCGCCAGCGACGCGGCCGGCTTGCCGACGGTCAACTGGGGCGATTCGGACAAGGTGCGCGTCGGCGACGCGATCTTTGCGGTCGGCTCGCCGTTCGGGCTCGGCAGCACCGTCACCAGCGGCATCGTGTCGGGCCGTGGTCGTGAAATCGGCGAGGGACCGTACGACGACTTCCTGCAGATTGACGCGGCGATCAACCAGGGCAACTCGGGCGGGCCGCTGTTCGACCGTTATGGCCATGTCATCGGCGTCAACACCGCGATCTATTCGCCGAGCGACAGCGGCGGCAACGTCGGCATCGGCTTCGCGATTCCGGCGCATATGGTGCAGCAGGTGGTGCGCCAGCTGGTCACCAACGGCCATGTCATCCGCGGTCAGATTGGCATTTCAATCCAGCCGGTTACCGAAGATATCGCAGATTCGATGGGATTGAAGGAAGCCCGTGGCGCGCTCGTCGCCGGGGTCACGCCCGACAGTCCGGCAGCGCGCGGTGGCGTACGCATCGGCGATGTCATCACGCGCTTTGGCGGCGCCCCGGTGGTCAATGCCCGCGACCTGACGCGGCTGGTGGCGGAATCGACGATCGGCGAAGTGCGCCCCGTCGAAGTGTTGCGCAACGGCCAGTTGGTCAAGCTGCAGGTGGCCACCATGTCGGCTGAACGCCCTGTCCTCGCCGCTGCACCGGTGGCACTGCCGTCGGCGGCGACAAAGGGTGGCAGCGCCGATATCCTAGGGCTGGTGGTGACGCGCACGACGCCCGAACTCAACGCCCGTGCCGAGCAGCCGGCGCGCGCGACGGGGCTGATGATCACACGCGTCGACCCGACCAGCGGCGGCTACGACCGCGGGCTGGAAGTTGGCGATTTGATCATTGCGGCCAATCACTTGCGCGTCGATTCTCCCGAGCAGCTTAAAGCCGGGGTGGCGGCTGCCGGACGCGCCGGACGCCACAACATCCTGCTCGAAGTGCTGCGCGGTGACGAGCACGCTTTCGTGGCGGTGCCGTTGTCCTGACCTATTCTGGGTCGAGGTCAGCCTTGAGCCGCAGGCTGGCGCGCCAGAAGAAGAACGCCGGCAACACCCCGAGCCACGCCGCGCCGTAAAGCACCCAGCGCACGCTGTCGGGGCCGGCAATCGGCTTCAGCGCATCCGACAGCATGCCGAACAGCAGCGGCCCGAGCCCGAGCCCGATGAGGTTCTGCGCGAACACCATGATCGCGGTCGCCATGGCGCGTGCATGCGGCCGCACCAGCCGCTGCGCCACCGAATAGGTCGGTCCCCAGTAGAGCATGTTGGCGATGCCGGGGATGAACAGCAACGCCAGCGCGGTGACCCAGTTGTCGGCACGGTAGCCCAGGAACAGCAGCGGCGCCGCCAGCACGATCCCCACCACGGGTGCGGTGAGCAGATGGCGCGGGTCATGCTTGCCGAATCGGTCGGCAAGATAGCCGCCCGCCCAGGTGCCGATGAACCCGGCGACGCCGCCGCTGAGGCCCAGCCACAGCCCGGTTTCGCCCGGTGACAGCCCGTGATTGCGCATGAACAGGATCGCCACCCAGACGCCCTTGCCATAGGCGAGGAACGCGATGAGCCCGGCGCCGATGGCCAGCTGCACGAACGCCTTGCTCGACAGCACTTCCTTCAGCGCGGCGCGCGCGTTGATTTGCGGAACTGCCACCGTCGCAGCGCGCAACGTCCGCGCGGCATGGCTGACACGCGGGTCGCGCAGCACCAGCCAGACCAGCGCCGACAGGAAAATGCCCGGCGCGCCCACGACAAAAAACGCGGTACGCCAACCCCATAAGTCATTGAGCTGTCCACCGATAACCATGCCGAGCAAGCCGCCAATGGGGATGCCCAGCCCGTAGAACGCGATCGCCGAAGCACGCCGTTCACGCGGCACCATGTCCGAAATCAGCGAATGTGCGGCCGGCGTGCATCCCGCCTCGCCAACGCCGACACCAACGCGCGCCAGCAGCAGCTGGGTGAAATTGGTCGCCAGGCCGCTGACCGCGGTCATCGCCGACCACAGCAGCAGCGATATCGAAATCAGCCCGACGCGGTTGCTGTGCGGCTTGTCGGCATAGCGCGCGATCGGCACGCCCAGAATCGCATAGAAAAGCGCAAACGCCAGCCCGGTAAGCAGCCCGAGCTGGGTATCCGACAGGTCAAGGTCGCGCTTGATCGGCTCGGCCAGGATGTTGACCACCTGCCGGTCGATGAAATTGAAGATGTAGACGATCAGCAGAATCCACAGCAGCACCCGCTCCGAATTGACGCGCTGTTCCTTTGCCGGCGCGCCGTCCTGCAACTGTGTCGCCATACCGTCCCCAACTTTGTTTTTTGCAAGTTGGACGTGCCGCGCGGTTTGCGCAAGCGGGGAAGGGCCTCCGGCGGGCAGGGGCTTGCCCCTGCACCCAGATATCGGGTGGGCGCATCAGTCGGGTCGTTGGCTTGGGGTGCACCGCCCCAAGCTGATGGGTGCAGGGGCAAGCCCCTGCCCGCCGGAGGCCCTTCAACCCGTCAATGCGGCGGCAGCGGCAACGGCTCGTGCGTCATCAGCGTGATGCTGATCCGCCGGTTGCGCGGGTCGAGGCGGTCGGCGGGGTTGAACGGGTCGGTATCGGCGACGCCTTCGATGCGGCGGAAGCGGTTGGGCGCGACGCCGGCATCGGTGAGCACGCGCCGCGTTGCATCGGCGCGCAGCGATGACAGCGTCCAGTTGTTGGCGCCGCCTTTGGCATAGGGTGCGGCATCGGTATGGCCGCGCACCGTCAGGGCGTTGGGGGTATCGGCGACGGCGCGTGCGACGGTGCGGAGCAGCTGGAGCGCATCGGGCGAGAACACGCTGGTGCCCGAGGTGAACATGCTGAAATCGGCGCGTTCGACAATGTCGATGCGCAGCCCGTCGCGGGTTTTGACGTAGCGGATCTGGCCCTTGAGGCCCTTCAGCGTCGGGTCGCCCGCCAGCCGCGCATTGACCACCGATTCGACCTTGCGGAAGCGGCTGTCGTCGGCGGTGCGGCGGCTGCCGGGTGCGGGTTTGAGGTCCTTGGGCTGCGGCGTCTTTGCGGCCAGCGCGCCGCCGGTATCGCCGCCTGAAACGGCAATCGGCTGGCGGCCGGTGACGGTGGCGTGCGGTGCGAAGCCGTCCTCGACTTGCAGCGAGCGGCCGCCGAACAGGCCGTTCGAGCCGCCGGAGTTCTTCATCTGGATGACGGTGGGGGTGAAATAGTCGGCGATGCCCTTGCGCTGCTGCTCGTTGGTGGCGCCGATCAGCCACATCAGCAGGAAGAACGCCATCATCGCGGTGACGAAGTCGGCATAGGCGATCTTCCACGCCCCGCCGTGGTGCGCGGCATGGCCCTTCTTGGCCTTGCGGTAGATGACCTCGGGCTCGAACTGCGTGGGTGATTCGTGTTTCACGGGGAGCTATTTCCCACGCAAACCGTCGAACACTTCGGTGAAGCTCGGCTGGTTCGCCGGCTGGATCGCGGTGCGCGCTGCTTCGATGACGAGCGGCTGCGGCTGGCCGCGCAGCGATGCGATGATGACGCGACGCACCACCAGGTAGATTTCGGAATCCATGTCGATGACGGCTTTCAAACGCGCCGCGCACGGCCCGACGATGCCGTAGCTGAGGAGCACGCCGAGGAAGGTGCCGACGAGCGCGCTGCCGATCATGCCGCCGAGGATGGCCGGCGGCTTGTCGATCGAGCCCATCGTCTTGATGACGCCGAGCACCGCGGCGACGATGCCGAGCGCCGGCAGCCCGTCGGCAAGCGTCGTCAGCGCCTCGACCGGCTTGTGCGCGTGCGCATGGTGGGTTTCGATCGCGGTATCGATGACTTCCTCGACGGCATTGGGGCTGAGGCCGCCTGTCGAGACGACGAGCAGCCGGATGCTGTCGGTCAGCAGGTGCAGGAACACCGGATCCTTCAGGAACTGCGGATATTCGGCGAAGATGCTGCTGGTGGCCGGGTCTTCGATATGCGGTTCGACCGCGACGGCGCCCTCGGATTTGAGCATCTTCATCAGGCGCGTGGTCAGGAAGATCGCCGCGCCATAGTCGGCACGCTTGTATTTGGGGCCTTTGACGATGGCGCCAAAGGCCCCCCCAATGGCTTTCATGCCCTTGATGTCGGTGGAAATGATCGTTGCACCGGCGGCAGCCCCGCCAATGATCAGCATTTCGTGCGGAAGCGCGTGCATCACGACGCCGAGGTTGCCGCCGGTGAACGCAAAGCCACCAAACACCATGACGAGCAGCACAATCAGCCCGATGACCGAGATCAATTCCGGTCCCCTTTTTCCGCCGGGCACCGCTGCCCGACTGCTGGTGTTGCCGTCAGGGGGGATTTACGGCGCGCGGACGCAGAGCTTGCGCGGGCCTTATGGTTAAGGGGCGGTGAGGGGGCTTACCGAAGCGCTTCCCACAGGCTGAGCGACTGGACCTTGACGAAGCTCGCTTGCGTCGCGCTCAGCACGCTGGTCAGCCGTTGCAGCCGCGCGATGGCGGATGCCATGTTGATGCCCTCGGCGGTCTCGAGATCCTTGTTGAGCTGCAGGTTCGAGGCGTTGATGCGCGCGGTTTCCGAATCGAGCCGCGCCATCCGCGCCCCAACCAGTGCGCGCGTGTCGGCGATGCGGCCGATGCCGGCATCGAGCCCCGTCGCTGCCGCCGCCAGCGCGGTGCTGCGCAGTGCTGCGTTGGGTTCGACCAGCGCCGCCTGCAACGCCGTCAACAGCGCAAACGCATCGGTCGGGCCGCTGGCGCCCGCCAGTCCGGCAAACGCCGCCGGGCCTTCGATACCCGTCGCCACCAGATTGGCATCGAGCGCCAGCGCCGGGGCGCTGCCCGCACCCTGCCAGTTGGTCAGCCCGGTCAGCGGATCGACGGCATAGGCCGCACCACTGCGCCGCGCGCCACCGAACAGGCTGCTGCCGTCGCTATCGGTGCGGTTGGCAAAGCCGAGCAGCTGTTCGGACAGGTTCTTGGCATCCGCCGCCAAAGTCGCGCGGTCGGCGGCGCTGAACGTCGCATTGCCGCCAAGCAGCGCAATTTCCTTGGCGCGCGCCAGCAAATTGCCGACGCCGTCGAGCGCATTGTCGGTCGCCGCCAGCCGGCTGCCCGCGGCATCAACCGCGCGCTGCGTCGCGGTGTCGGTGGTCAGCGCGCGGTGCAGCTGCGTCACCCGCGCCGCGCCGATCGGGTCATCATCGGCGGCAATGATGCGCTTGCCGCTGGCGATCTGCGCCTGGACCTGGTCGAGGTCGGCCGACAGCGCCGACATGCGGTCGGTCGCGGCGGCGTAGCTGGCGTGGGTGTTGATTTGCATGGGTTATAGTCCGGTAGCGAAGGCGAAGGGCCTCCGGCGGGCAGGGGTGACCCCTGCACCCAAATATAGGAACCGAGTCATTCCCGCGCAGGCGGGAATCCATGCCAAGGTGCCGACGATGGATTCCCGCCTGCGCGGGAATGACTTCGTGTTGGAGGCAGGGGCAACCCAATGCCCACCGGAGGCCCTTTTGCTCATCGCGAAGCCGCCAGCAGGGCATCGAACAAATCGCGCGCTGCCGCAATGATCTGGCTCGACGCTTTGTAGGCCGCTTGCAGCTGCGTCAGTTCGGCGGCTTCGCGGTCGAGGTCGACGCCGCTGACGGCGTCGGCGGCACGTGCGGCGTCGCTGGCGATGGCCTGGGCGGCGGTGCCGAGCCGGCGGGTTTCGGCGAGGCTGCTGGCGACGCCGGCGACGGTGGCATCGAGCGCGCCTTCGAGGGTGCCGCCGGTGCCTTGCGTGTCGCGGATGCCGAGCAGCGCGCGCAGGTTGCCGTTGTCCGAGCCTTGCGGTGCGGCGCGGCCGATGCGGAAGCTGTCGCCGACCGCAGGTGTGCCCGAAAAGCTGAATTCGAACGCCGCGCCGGGCTGCCAGCCGGTGGTCGGCACCGTGGCGAGCAAGGTGTTGGTCGCGGGGTCGTAGATATCAGCGAAGCCGGCGACACTGATATCGACGCGGTAGTCGGCCTGTGCGGGCAGGCCGAGTGCGGCCATGTTGACGCGCGCGCTCAGCGTGGCGTTGCCGCTGTTGTTGGCGCTGGCGTCGGTCAGCCAGCGCGACGAGGCGGCGACGCTGGCGGCATCGAGCGGGCGTAGCGCAATGCCCGCCGCGCCGCCGCGCACCGGCAGCCGGTAGCCGTCGCCTTCGTGGACAGTGCCCGACGGCGACACGGTGACGCCGTCGAGGGTGAGTGGCCCGGTGCCGCTGACCGCAAGGCTGGCATCGCCGCGCGCCAGCGTCCACAGCCCGCCGAAGAAGGTCATCGTATAGCCGCTCGGGCTGAGCGGTGCACCGTCGGCAATATCGACGCCGAGCACGGCGCTGCCGCTGTTGGCGGCGCCGGCGGCCACGCCCAGCGTCTGCGTCGCGAACAGCGCGCCGCCATCGATCCCGCGTGCATCGACGCCGTCCATGTGGACGATGTTGACCGCATCGGCAAAGCGCGTCGCCAGGTCATCGATGGCGAGATGCGCGTCGGCTGTGCGCCGCGCCGCCTCGATCAGCCCCGACAGACTGCCGCTGGCGGGCAGGCGGACGCTGACGGCGTTGTGCGTCGGGTCGAGCACCAGCACCGGCCCGCCGGGGCTATCGGCGACGCCGACGCGGGTGGCACCCTTGCTGCCGACCAGCAGCGAGCCGTTGCCGGCGTCGCCGAGCCGCACCTCGACCGCGCCGCCGGCGGTTTCGGTGACGGCGATGCGCAGCAGCTTCGCCAGCCGCCCGAGCAGCGCGTCGCGCGTGTCGAGCAGGCCGTTCGCCGCCGAGCCGCCGTTCTGCGTGCGCCGCAGCTGAATGTTGACCGCGTCGATACCCTGCGTCAGCTGGTTGACCTCGGTGGTCGCGGCAGCTGTGGCGCTGGCGATGTTATCGCTAAGGGTATCGAGCGCGGTCGCGGTCGTGCGGAACTGGCCGGCAGCCTGATCGGCACGATCGAGAAAAATGGTGCGCGCGGTGGTCGAGTTGGGCGCACTGGCAAGGTCGGAGGCGGCGTCGAAGAAGCCGGCGATGCGCACTGTCAGGCTGGCATCGCCGCTGCCCATGGCGCTTTGCAATTGCGCCAGCCAGTCGGCGCGCGTCGTCAACCGCGCCAGGTCGCCATCGGCATTGCGGACGCCGAGCGCCTTCAACGCATCGACGGCGCGCACGACAGCTGCAGTGGCGACGCCGCTACCCGCCGACACGACGCGCGCCAGTGGCTCACCCGCGCCGACGCCCGGCCCGGCCTTGAGCAGCACGCTGCGCCGGACATAGCCCGGCGTTTCGGCGTTCGCGACATTGTCGCCGACGACGGCGAGTGCGGTTTGATAGGCGCGCACGCCCGATGCGCCCAGCGCCAGCAGGTCGGTCATGGCGTTTGCCTTGCTGCCGTCGCACGCGCCAGTTCGCGCGCGACACCCAGCGGTGCGGCAGTGGCGATGGCCTTGGCGGTGGTTTCATCCTGCAGCGCGCGGAAGCTGTCCTCGCCGTCGGATTTGAGCGGGTCTTCGGCGAGTGCGGCGGCGTGCGATGATTTGAGGATCTGTGCGATGAACAGCGCTTCGAAGTCGGTCGCGACCTTATTCAAGCCGTCATTCCCGCCATTCACCTTGTCATTCCCGCGCAGGCGGGAATCCACGACAGGCGCGGCGCTAGAGTGGATTCCCGCCTGCGCGGGAATGACTTGGGTGAGCGGGGCCATCATCAGATGATCACCAGTTCAGCGCGCAGCGCACCGGCGGTCTTGAGCGCTTCCAGTATGGCGACGAGATCGCCAGGTGCCGCGCCGAGCGCGTTGACCGCATCGACGAGGTCGGACAGCGCCACGCCGGGCGCGAAGACCTGCATGTGCCCCTTGTCCTCGGTCGCATCGACGTTGCTTTGCGCGACCTTTTCGGTGCGGCCGTTCGAAAATGGCCCGGGCTGGCTGACGCCGTCGTTTTCGGTGACGCGCACCGTCAGGCTGCCGTGTGCGACGGCGGTGGGCAGCACGCGGACGTTGCCGCCGATGACGATGGTGCCGGTCGCGGCGTTGACGACGATGCGTGCCGGCGGGACGGCGGCGGCGATGTCGAGGTTTTCGATGAAGCTGGCGAGCGCGATTCGTGCGGCGGGGTCAGTCGGCGCACTGACG
>CALDHQ010000127.1 GCA_937894055.1 uncultured Polymorphobacter sp. | reverse complement strand
AGGTCTGCCAGTTCCTTGCGGTATTCGCCCTTGCGGCCGCGCACGATGGGGGCGAGCAAATAGAGGCGGGTGCCATCGGGCAGGGCCAGCACGCGGTCGACCATCTGGGTGACGGTCTGGCTCTCGATGGGAAGGCCGGTGGCGGGCGAATAGGCAACACCGATGCGCGCGAAGAGAAGGCGCATGTAGTCGTAGATTTCGGTGACGGTGCCGACGGTCGAGCGCGGGTTCTTCGACGTGGTTTTCTGTTCGATGCTGATCGCGGGCGACAGGCCTTCGATGTGATCGACATCGGGCTTCTGCATCAGTTCGAGGAACTGGCGGGCGTAGGCGCTGAGCGATTCGACGTAGCGGCGCTGGCCTTCGGCATAGATGGTGTCGAACGCGAGGGACGACTTGCCGCTGCCGGACAGGCCGGTGATGACGACCAGCTTGTCGCGGGGCAGGTCGATATCGACCGACTTGAGGTTGTGTTCGCGCGCGCCGCGCACCTGAATGTGAGTCAGCATGGGTGGTTTGTTCCAGATTTGTTCGCGCTTGGCAAGCGGAGGAATGGCGGGCGCGGCGGTCGGCGGCGATGTTCGCGAGATAGGGAGTCTACGTAATGACTGCAACCGCGACCTGGGGTAGCCGATGTCGCAGCAAGCCGCCGATGCGCGGCAGAGGGTGAACGCGTCCAGGAGGGAATGATGCGCAAACTTGTGCTCGCGGCAGCCTTGGGGCTGACCGCAATCGGTCACGTGCCGGCGGCGGCAGCGACGGTGCATGTCGAATGGCGCGGCCTGGCGGGTGGCACCGACCTGTGGCACTATTTCGGGATGGGTGACCAGTTGGTCGATGTGCCGACTGTGCTCAAATTCAGCTTCCGCACCGATATTCCGGGGACCTATGCGTCCGATGGCAGCACCTATGCGGGGGTGAACGGCTATGGCCCGCAGTATCCGCCCGAAGGCACGTTGAATGCGTCGCCGGGCAACGCCGTGATCACCATCAACGGCATCAGCAAGACCATCGACGGGCTGTACTGGTCGTATTTCAACAAGGTGCGCGAAACGCCGTGGATGAACCTCGAAGCCTATGCCGAGGATTTCGGGGCGAGCGGCAGCTACAGCTACGGCGGTTCGGCGTATCTGCTGGCGCGCTTCCCCGCTGCCGGTCACAGCGTCGCGCTTGATGAAACGATGTGGCTCGCCGGCTTCTGCTGCGGGCGTCTGGCCGGCCACTTCCAATGGGCCGATTACGATGCGGCGACCGACACCGGCACGTCGTTCGACATCGGCTTCGGCGACGGCATCCTGCTGGTGCACCCCGGCGTGCCCGAACCGCAAAGCTGGGCGTTGCTGATTGCCGGCTTCGGCTTTATCGGTTTGGCGCAGCGCGCGGCGCGGCGGCGGAAAATTGCGGCGGCTGGTGCCAACGTCTCAACCCAGGTTTTGGAAGGTCGATGATGCGACGGATTTTTGCGGCGACACTTTTGGCGCTGGCGGTACCGGCTTCGGCGGCTGAATTCTACCACCTGACGTGGACCGGGCCGATCGATCGCGGCACCGACAGCAGCAACTACTTCGGGTTGGGCAGCGACCTGACTGGTGCGACCGTTGCGGTGGACTATGCGTTCGACATGGGCGTCGGCGATGGCTGTTGCGACCCCAATTCCTATCTGCACTATGGCTACGGCGACTATTACAACAATCCTGACCCTTTGCGGTCGCCCGGCCGGGTGACGGTGACGATCAACGGCATCAGCTATTGGCGCCTCGGCAATACCTATTCCGAGTATTTCCGCGATGTCGACCGTGACGCGGGCACCGTCAACACGCAGGTGCTTGTCTGGGACATCGATTATTCGGGGCAGGACGGCTCGACACTCGGGTTTCAGTATCGCGCCAGCGACATTCCGCCCGGCACCGGCATGTTCGATCCGTTTTCGGTCACGCAAGTGTTCAGCGGTAACGTCAGCGCGCAGCGTGATGACGGTCATATGGGGCGCTACGCGCAATTCTACTTCGAATTCGGTAGTCAGGCGAATGCATTCAGCCTGACGCGCAGCGTCCCCGAGCCTGCGAGTTGGGCGTTGATGATCGCCGGCTTCGGTATGGTCGGCGCGGCGCAGCGGCGCGTAGCGCGGCGGCAGCGCGGTGCCGCGTGCATCGCAACATCTGCAAATTGAGATTTCGGAGACCGACGATGCGACTGATTTTTGCTGCGGCTTTGTTGGCGCTGGCGGTGCCGGCTTCTGCGATGAACATCTATCACATCCGCTGGAACGGGCCACTCGATTGGGGCGTCGACAACAGCAATTATTTCGGGCTCGGCAGCGATCTGACGGGGGCGATGGTGCAGGTCGATTTCGATTTCGACCTCGACAAGGGCGAGATGTGGGGCCCGGCGTATCACCTTGGCTGGGGCGAAACCGTCGACCCGGGCAATCCATACGGGTCGCCGGGCAATATGACGGTCACCATCAATGGTTTGAGCTACCAGCTGACCGGTGACAACTATTCCGAGTATTTCAACCATGTCGATCTGGATTCCGGCATCGTCGATACGCAGATCCTGATCATGAGCCATGGTTATGACGCGCTCGATATGGGGTGGATCGGTGTGAATTATCTGATCAGCAACGCCGGTCATGGCGGCGATGTCTTCAAGCCGTTCACGCTGACACAACCCGTCTCCGGTGCCTTGGGTGTCAACCATGATGACGGTCACATGGGGCGCTATGCCGACTTCAACTTCGGCTTCGGGTCGCAGGTCAACACCCTGTCGTTGAGCTATGCCGTCCCCGAACCCGCCAGCTGGGCGCTGATGATTGCCGGATTCGGCATGACCGGTGCGGCGCTGCGCCGACGGCGCGTGGCGGCGGTTGCGGGCTGAGCGCATTTCCCGCATGGACGGTGCGCACGGGCTGCGGCCCGAATTCAGCACGAACAAGGGAATTTTGACGATGCGCGTTTTGACTTCGGGGTTGCTGGTGGCTTTGTCGCTGGCAGGGACGGCGCAGGCGCAAACGAACCCGGTGACCGGTGCCGGCAACATGGTCGGGTCAGCCGTGACTTCAGCGGTCAATTCGACGGCGAGCCTCGTCAATGCCAACCCCAGGCAGGTGCCGCCGATCCTCGAGGATGCGATAAAGCGGCCTTACACGCTGCAGGGCACGGCGAACTGTGCGCAGCTGACGGCGAGCGTGCAGGCGCTCGACGCGGTGCTTGGCCCCGATGTCGATGCGCCGCCGCCGCCGAGCAGCGACAACACCGGCACCGAGCTGGCGATGGCAGCGGGCCAGTCGGCGGTCAGCATGTTCATTCCCGGCACCGGGCTGATCCGGCAGATTTCGGGCGCGGCGGCGGCTGAAAAGCATGCGCGCACCGCGGTCTATGCCGGGTCGATCCGGCGCGGTTTCCTCAAGGGGCTGGGCCAGGCCAAGCGCTGTGCGCCACCGGCGGCGCCATTGCCGGCGGCGCTGCAGTAAGCCCGTTGCCGGCGCACGCGGCGCGCGTTCCGACCGCGCGGCGCATCATGGCTGCCACGGCAGTGCGCTTTTCTCCATATTGTGTGCTTCAGCCGTGGAATCGGGGCGTTTGGCCGATGAAAGTCACCAGTTTGGCAGTTTCTGGGGTGGCATGACGGCGCTCCGACGGCTAAGGAGCGGGTGAGCAGGGGGCTCGGTCTGTTATGGTGTTGTCGTCAAGGGGGGCGCACCGGCGGACAGAATCGATGTATGGCGCAGCGCCGCATCGGGTCTGGCCGTGCAAGTGAATCGCTGTCGTCCGAGGTTCGGGATGGCACGAAGAAGGACATGATGACCGCGACGCGCCTGCAACCACGCTATGTGCACAAGCCCTGGGGCCGCCGCGATCTGACGCCGTGGTCCGACGGCCTGCCGCCGACGACCGAGCCGGTCGGCGAGATCATTTTCGATGCCGGTGCCGGGCTGCCTGCCGACCCGGAACTGCTGATCAAGGTGCTGTTCACCGCCGAGGCGCTGTCGGTACAGGTGCATCCCGATGCCGCCACTGCGGCGTCGCTTGGCCTGCCGCGCGGCAAGGACGAAGCGTGGGTGGTGCTTTCGGCAGAGCCGGGTGCGCGGATCGGCCTGGGTCTGACGGGGCCGGTGAGTCCTGACGTGCTCGCCGCAGCGGCGCGCGATGGCTCGATCGAAGCCTTGCTCGATTCGCGTCCCGTCCACGCCGGTGACGTGATGCTGGCGGAAGCTGGCACCATCCATGCGATCGGCGCCGGCGTGGTGCTGATCGAAGTCCAGCAGAACCTCGATCTGACCTACCGGCTGTATGACTATGGCCGGCTCGACCATGGCGTGCCGCGCGACCTGCATCTGGGGCCGGCACTGGCGGTCGCCACGCGTGAGGTCTGGACGCCTGCAACGGCGCCACGGGCGATGGGCGCCGGGCGAACGGCGTTTGTCGAGGGGCCGAACTTCGTGGTCGAGCGCGTCCGCGCGCATGGCACAGGGCGCATCGGCGCCAGCCAGCAACGGCCGGTCTGGGTTGCCGTTGTGGCGGGTAGCGGCACGGTCGATGGTGCCGCGTTCATCCCCGGCGAAGTGTGGTTCCACACCGGCGCTGCACAATGGCATTTCAACGGCGAAGCCGACCTCGTGCTCGCCTATCCCGGTGACCGCGCGGTCGATGTGGCGTGGCAGCAGGTTCAGGCGCGCGCCGTAGCCTAGCCGCGGGCCGGTCTTAGCCCCGCCCCGTTCTTAGCCCCGCCCCGTTCTTAGCCCCGCATCGCGCTTTCCATCTTTTCCTCGGTAATCGGATAGTCGGCACCGGTCGGGATGGTCAGGAACATGCCGTCATCGCGCTTGACGATTTCGGGCTGGATGAGCTGCAGCTTGCGCGCTGCGGTTGCCGTCCAAAGCGCTTCGACGGTCGGGTATTGCGCCAGCCGTTCAAGGTTGCGGCGCGTCGGGAAGATTACGCCGATTTCCCCGGCATCGGCGCGCGCCAGTGCGGCGGCGGCGGTTGACCAGTGCGCGGTGACGGCTTCGCGGCCATCGGGGGTCATCACCTCGCCGTCGGGCAGCCGGGCGATGTAGAACAGCGTGTCGAAGCGCTTGGCGACACCGTGCGCCATCGGCGGAATCCAGTGCGAGAACGGCAGCAGCGCCGCCGCATCGAGGACATGGCCGGTGGCTTCGAGGATTTCGGCGTAGCGCTTCGATTCGTCATGGTCGTTCGCCAGGTTGAGGCGGCGGCGCCATTCGGCGCGGGTTGCGGCGTCGAGCGCCGGGCCGTCGGACAGCACCACGCCGGCTTCCTCGAAGGTCTCGCGCGCCGAGGCGACGCGGCCGGCGGCGTCGGAGTCCGACAGCCCCTCGAAACCGCGCGTCCACTTCGGGTTGCGCGCGATGGCGAGGTCGCCGTCATCGACCTTGCCGCCGGGGAAGACGTACATGCCGCCGGCAAAGCCCATGCTGCGGGCGCGCTCGACGAGCAGGATTTCGGGGGCGTCTTTGCCTGCACGCAGCAGGACGACGGTGGCGGCGGGCTGCGCGGCAGCGGCGGGTTTTTCATCGGACATGGCGACACCTTAGGACGCAGTTGGCGAACTTGCCAAGCGCGCGTATCATTCCGGTGCAAACGGGGAACTGCAAGATGGGGGCAGTCGAAGTCATCGGTGTCGCGACCAGCCTGAGCCTGTTGGCGGGCTGGCGGCTGTACGCCTGTGTTTTTGCCTGCGGGCTGGCGATGCGATTCGGCGTGCTGCCACTGCCCGAACATTTGCGCGGTCTCGATGCGCTGGCGAGCTGGTGGGTGATCGGCGCGGCGGCGGTCGGCCTGATCGCGGAATTCTTCGCCGACAAGGTCGCCTGGGTCGATAGCATCTGGGACACCATTCACACGCTGGTGCGGCCCGTTGGCGGCGCGATGCTGGCGCTCGCCGTGGTCGACCCGAGCAATACCAGCCTGCAGATCGTGACGCTGCTGCTCGGCGGCGGCGCGGCGCTCGCCAGCCATGCCGCCAAGGCCGGCGGCCGCGCGATGATCAACCTCAGCCCCGAGCCGGTGAGCAATATCGTCACCTCGACGACCGAGGACGGCGTTACCGCGGGCGCGCTGTATGTCGTGCTCGCGCATCCGCAGGAAGCGGCACTGGTCGCGGCGCTGCTGCTGGCGGGCGTAGTGTTGCTCGTATGGTGGAGTTGGCGCAAGCTGCGGCCGTTGTGGAAGCGCTGGAACGATTGGGGCGACCGGAACCTGTAGGCAGGCGCCGGTGATCAAAGGGGGGCGGGGGATGCCGCAGGCACGCAAGTACGAACCGAGCGAACCTGACAAGCTCAAGGCGCTGCGCGACTATGAACTGACGCGTATAGCCCGGCGCCGTGCCGCGCAGGGCGATGCCCGCGCGCCCGATGTCGATATCGCGGCGCTGGCGCTGTCGGGTGGCGGCATCCGCAGCGCGACGTTCAGCCTTGGCCTGATGCGTGCAATGTCGTGGCACGGCGTGCTGCATCGTTTCGATTATCTGTCGACGGTGTCGGGTGGCAGCTACATCGGCAGCTTCATCGGCGGGCTGTATGCGCGCCGCGATGGCAAGCCGGGCATGCTCGAAGGCTTGGCTGCCGACAAGGCCGACCCGCTCGGCAAGGCGCAAGTGGCGCGCTCGATCGCCTGGCTGCGCGATTCGGGCAACTACCTCGCGCCGACCGGCGCGGGCGATTTTCTGTATGCGCTGACTCTGCTCGTCCGCAATTGGTTCGGCGTGCAGCTGGTCATCGGCGCGGCGCTGTTCCTGCTCGCGCTGGTCGCGGTGGCGCTGCGGCTGGCGTTCAGTTCGGCAACGCTGGCGCCGGTGCAGGCGCTCGATGCCTGGGCGTGGCCGCTGTCCGAAACCGCCTGGCTCAGTCCGTTCGTGGTGATGGCGGCAGTGCCGGCACTGCTGGCGGTAACTTTCGGTTGGTCATACTGGTTGACCCGGCGCGAGGCGCTTAGCCGCGCGGCATTGCCGTGGCCGGCGATCGGCGGGTCGCTGCTGGTCGTCTTGGTGGCGTGGTATATCTGGAGCCACGGCGAGTCGCATCCGCGGCTGGCGTTGGGCATCATGGCAATGGGGGTACTGGCACTGGCGTGCTGGGTGTATTTTGCCTTCACCCGGCTGCGCGCTGTTCCGGCAGGGCCGCGCATGAGTTTCGAAGTCGCGCGGGCCTGGGACCTGGTGCGGCAGGATCTGACGGCGCGGCAGGCGATGTTCGTCCGCTGGGGGCTTGTGCTGCTTGCCATCGGCATAATCGACACCATTGCCATCGGGCTGTGGCAGATGTTCTATCAATCGACCGCGATCGAAGGCTGGGACAGCCCCACCGGCGATGCCATCAAGCTGTCGCCGTTCGTCGCGGTGGTGCTCGTGCCGGTGGCGCGCTGGCTGCTCAAGCAGGTCGGGCCGGTCGATCCCAAGTCGCTGATCGACCGCATCAAGGCGATGGGGCTCAAGGCGGCGACGGCGCTTGTCGCGGTGCTGCTGGTGCTGTTTGTGGCGCTATTCTGGACGATTGCCGCCTATGCGGTGGCATGGCGGGTCTATGACGGCGCATTGCCCGGGTTGCCGATGGGGCGCGAAGGGTTGGCGTGGCTGATCGGTCTGACGCTGCTGTTCAACCTGCTGATCGGCTATGTCGCGGCGTTCCTCAACCTGTCGTCGCTGTCGACTTTCTATGCTGCCCGGCTGCGGCGCGCCTATCTCGGTGCGACCAACCGCAACCGTTTCGATGGCCGCGAGATGGGCGTCGACAAGGCCGAACGCAACGACGAAATCCGCATCAGCGATTATTACGGTAGCGATGCCGCGCCGCTGCACCTGATCAACATTACGCTCAACGAAACCGCGAGCGAGGGGTCGAACCTCGTCCAGCGCGAACGCCATGGCCGCAACCTTGTGCTGTCACCGGCGGGGATCATCACGACGCGTGGCACCTATGATCGGCTGCAGCGCGTTCACGTCACCCCGCCCGAGTACGCCTCGTCCGCCGAAACCGCGGCGCTCGCCGCACTCGACCTGGGCTTTCCGGCCAACCCGCCTGGCGAGCCGATCCCGATGTCGGCGTGGGTGGCGATTTCTGGCGCGGCGTTTTCGACCGGCCTTGGCGCGCAGACCAACATCGGCATGGCGATGCTGGCGGGGCTGGCGAACATCCGGCTCGGCTATTGGTGGAACCGCTCGCGCAATTTGCCGGGCGAAAAGCTCATCGCGTCGTTGGTCAAGCTGTTCAGGCTGCTTCCCGACTTTGACAAATGCGGTCGCCATGCGCGCAAGCTCTGGCAGCAGTTCATGGATCACAAGCCATGGATCATCCAGATCTATCTGCTCGGCGAATTCACCGGCACCTTCCACGGTTCGGACCGCCAGCGCTGGTATCTGACCGACGGCGGGCATTTCGAAAACACCGCAGTCTATGAACTGATCCGCCGCAAGCTGCCGTTCATCGTGGTGTCGGACAACGGCGAAGACAGCGCGCGGATTTTCGACGACCTTGCCAATCTGGTGCGCAAGGCACGCGTCGATTTCGGTGCGGAAATCGTTTTCGAGGATGACGTCGGGCTCGACCGGGCGCTCGGCCATGACGTGGCGCTGCGCAGTGCGTTCCGGGCGCTGCCCAAGCTCGCGATCGAAGATGATGTGACCAGCACAGCGGTGGCGCTGCTGGCGCGCATCACCTATCAGGATGGCAGCACCGGGACGCTGGTGGTGGTCAAGCCGCGGCTGGCGGGCAAGGTGCCGCTCGACGTGCTGAGCTACCACTACCGCAACCCGGTATTCCCCAACGAGCCGACGATCGACCAGTTCTTCGACGAGGCGCAGTGGGAAAGCTATTTCCGCCTTGGGCGGCTGAGCGGCGAGCGCGTGTTCGCGCCGTCGAAAACCGGGTGGCATCCGGCGCAGTTGACGCGGCATTATTGACCGATGATGCCCGTACAAAAGTGCACTCCGTGGCGCGTGCACGGGCTCGACCTGTCGTATTTCACCGGCAAGATCGAAGTCTATCTGCGCGCCAAGGGGATTGCCTATGCACTGGTTGAAATGGACACGGCGGACTTTGCTGCCTGCGCGCGTGCCACCGGTGTCCGGCAGATGCCGCAGGTCGAACTGGGCGACGGTCGCTGGCTGACCGATACGACGCCGTCCATCGCCTGGATCGAGGCGCAGTTTCCGGAACCGCGCATTGCCCCCGCAGCGGCGCTGCCGGGGTTCGTCAGCCGGCTGATCGAGGACTTCGGCGACGAGGCGCTGTGGCGGCCGGCGCTGTATTACCGCTGGGCCAAATCGGACGATGCCCGGCTGATGAGCCGGCGCATCGCGGCGGGCATGATGCGCGATATCAAGCTGCCGCTGGCGCTGCGCCGGCAGATCATCCTGCGTCGTCAACGTCGCCACTATCTGCGCGGCGAGGGCGTGACGGCGGCCAACAGTGCCGCGGTCGAGGCGCTGTATCTCGATACGCTCGCCGCGCTCGATCCGGTGTTGGCGACGCGTCCCTTTGTCATGGGCGCGCGGCCGTGCGAGGCCGATTTCGGGCTGTTCGCGTCGATGTTCCGGCACTTCTTCTGCGACCCGACGCCGGCGCAAATCATGCGCGACCGCGCGTCGCACGTGCTGGCACGGGTGAGCCGCCTATGGGCGATTGCGCCCGCCGATTTCGCCGATGCACCGGCGCTGGAAACGGTGCCCGCCGACCTCGCACCGCTGCTGGCGCTGATCGGGCGTGATTATCTGCCGTATCTGGCGGCCAATGCGGCAGCTTGCGCGGCGGGCGACAAGACGGTGCGCTACACCGTGCACGGTGGCGATTTCGAAACCCGCAGCAACGCCTATCACGGCTGGTGCCTCGATCAGTTGCGCGCCGGGTTCGGCGTGCTCGATGCAGCCGACCGCGCAACGCTCGAAACCTGGCTGGGCGCCGACGCGCTGGCGGTGCTGGCCGCGCCGCGCGATGCCGGCGTCGTGGCGGCGCCGGTGCTGCCGATTGCGGCACCGCCGGAGGTGCCGCTGCGCGACCGCCAGTGGCGTCGCTGACCGCCTAGGCCTGCGGCTGTTCGGCGGCCAGTTCGGGCGTCGCGGCGG
>CALDHQ010000126.1 GCA_937894055.1 uncultured Polymorphobacter sp. | reverse complement strand
GGCGTGGTGATTCGGGGCGATACCGAAACCATTCGGATTGGGCGCGGCAGCAATATCCAGGACTTGAGCGTGTTGCACGCCGACCATGGCATGCCCCTGACCGTGGGCGAGGACGTCACCGTAGGCCACCAGGTGATGTTGCATGGCTGCACCGTGGGAGACGGCTCACTCATTGGTATTGGCGCGGTGGTGCTCAATGGCGCCAAGATTGGCAAGGGGTGCCTGGTTGGAGCGGGTTCTTTGGTGACCGAGGGCAAGGAATTTCCCGATGGCTCCATGATCATGGGCACCCCCGCCAAGGTGGTGCGCACCCCTTACATCACGCCAGCAGGCCCGGACATCACCAGCCTCAGCTTGGGCCAAGGCGCGAGCAGCGGCGGCGTGCAGCCCGGTGTTGAGGATCGACCGCATCGGCGAAATCTGCGCCGCCTGCTCGGGGCCGACGATCTTCGTGTACCAGTCACCCCAATAGAAGGTGTGCATCGGGAACATCGACGGGAAGATGCCGAGCGACTTGAGTTCCTTGACCTGATCGGGGCGAATGAACTGGCCGTGGATCAGCGTGACCTGCCCCGGCTTGACGCCGTATTTCTTGACCACCGGCCGCAGCGCGGTGAACAGCTGGTCGATCGCCGCATCGCCGTTCGTGTGGACCTTGACCGGCCAGCCCTTGGCAAACGCCTCGTCGATATAGGCCTGGACCTGCGCGGTTTCGGGAATGGCGGGATAGCCCTTGTAGCCGGGCTTCTGGCCATCGGGCGGGATCAGATAGGGCTTGGTGCGCCACGCGGTGCGGCCTTGCGGCGAACCGTCGAGCGTGATCTTGAGCCCGCCGAGCCGGTAATGGTCGCTATAGGTCTTGCTGAACGACGTATCGAGCGCGCTGCGACCCGAATAATCCATCCAGCCGATGAAATCGATGTCGACCAGCCCGCGCTTGGCGGCGTTAGCCATCTCCGCGCTCATCGGCCCGAACATCCGGCCTTCGTTGGTGGTGGTATAGCCGTAGCTTTTCGCCATCTCGAGCCCGCGCTTGAGGAAATAGTCTTTCCCCTCCTGCGTCGGCGGTGCGAGGAACTTGACCATATAGGGCATGGCGGCCAGTTCCTCGAGCACGCCGTTGGGGGTCTTGCCATCGGCTTCGCGGCGGATGACGCCGCCTTCGGGATCGGGCGTGTTCGCGTCATAGCCGATCATCTTCAATCCGAGGCTGTTGACCGCTGCAAAATGCCCCGAAATGTGCGTCGCCATGACCGGCACCGTCGTCGACACCTTGTCGAGATCCGCGCGCGTCGGGTGGCGGCCCAGCAGCGCATCGTCATAACCCATGCCGAAGATCCAGCCGGTCTGCTTGACTTCGGGACCGGCGGCGAAGGTCTTGAGCTTGGCGACGACGTCATCGACGGTGTTCACATCGCCGTCCGGCGGCGCCAGCAGGTTGGCGCCGACCGCCTGCGTGCCGAACTGCTGGGCGTGCGCGTGACCGTCAATAAAGCCCGGCGTCAGCGTCTGGCCGCCGAGGTCCTTGACGACGGTGCCCGCCACCTTCTGCTTCATCGCTTCGGCATCGCTGCCGACAAAGACGATCTTGCCGTCATCGACGACCACCGCCTCGGCGTAGGTCGGCTTGTCGCCGGCCATCGTCAGGATCGGCCCGCCATGGATGATGAGGTCGGCACCGGCGACGGCGGGTGCACCCGACACGGCATCGGCCGGCTTCTTGTCGCAGCCGGCGGTGAAGGCAATCGCCACGACCGCAGCAGCGGCGAGCAGAGGTGCAGTGCGACGGATCATGTGAATTCCCCCAAACCAGATGATGCAACACCTTGCCAAATACCAAGCGGCGGGCAAAAAGATTGCACAATTTTGGGAAGTGCGGCGTGAACTCCGGCCAAAGAACGGTGACATCAAGCGAGATTGCGGCGGGCCGTGCGCAACTGCTTGAACATCGTGCCATCGCTATTCTGCCGCGCGATTTCCGTATCGCGATGCTCGATGCATGTCGCTGGTTGCACGTCATGCCGGGTGATGTGGTGACGCGTGTCGGTGATCCGGGTGACGGCATCTACGGCGTTGCAACCGGCGCCATCGGCATGCTGACGGCACTGGGCATTCCCGATCTGACGATCGGCCACATCTTTGGTCCCGGTGACTGGTTCGGCATCGATCCGATCTTCACGCGGCTGCCGCGCAATGCGACGATGTCGGCACGGCTGCCGGGACTGCTCGCGCATCTGCCAATGGCGGCAATCGAGCGGTTGGGTAGCGAATACCCCGAGGGCTGGCGCCACTTTGGCGTCCTCGCCATACGCGGCGCGCAGGCGGCGACCAACCTTGCGGCCGACCTGATGATCCCCGATAGCCGCCGCCGTTGCCTTGCCACGCTGCTGCGGCTGGCCGGCGCGCGGTTCGTCACGCCCGAACGCGGCCCGTTGCTGGCACCGGTCAATCAGCTGGAACTTGGCGCCATCGCCAATCTGTCACGCAATTCGGTCAACGCCATCCTGCGCCAGGCGGCGCAGGATGGGTTGATCGATATCGGCTACGGCACCATCACGCTGCGCGACGCCGACGCGCTGCGCTGGATCGTCGACGAAGCCTGAACCCGGCGATCAGGGCGCGGTGTAGATCGGCTTGCCGTCCTTGATCGTCTGGACGACCTTGACGTCCTTGATCTTGTCATGCCCGACGGTCAGCGGGTTGGCATCGAGGATGACGAGGTCGGCGCGCTTGCCGGTTTCGATCGAGCCCTTGCTGGCTTCCTCGCCGTACTGGCGCGCGCTGTTGATGGTGATCGCCTGCAGCGCCTCGTACGGCGTGATGCGTTCGTCGGGGCCGATGACCACGCCGGTGCGCGACGTGCGGTTGACCGCCGACCAGATCGTCCACAGCTGGTTGATCGGCGCGACGTTGAAGTCGGTGTGGTTGGTCGGCTGCAGCTTCAGGCCGATTGCCGTCTTGAGCGGGCTTTCGAAATAGGCCTGCGTCTTGCCGCGGTTGGCGACATGGACATCACCGTAGAAGAAGGTGTGCTCGGCGAACATCGACGGCGTGATCTTGTACGGCACGTATTTGTTCAGCTGGTCGAGCCGCGCGAACTGCGAATGCACCAGCACCGTGCGCCGGTCCTTGTCGAGGCTGCCGGCCGCTGCATATTCGTGCGCCTTGAGCGCGGCATCGACCGCGGCGTCACCATTGACGTGCACCAGCACCTGCAAGCCATTGTCATAGCACAGCTTCATCGCCGTGTTGAACTGGTCCTGCGTGGCGCTGAGCTCGCCCTTCCAGTTGACCTCCCCGCTGGGGCCGCCGGTCAGATACGGCGTGGTGAACGCTGCGGTCTTGGCCTGCGGCGAGCCATCGCTGACGATCTTGCAGCCGCCGATTTTGTAGCGGTTGCTATATTTGCCCCAGGTCGCGGGCGGGTTGGCCTTGAGGATCGGATCGAGCTCGAGGAAAAACGCATAGGAGACGATATCGAGATAAAGCTCGTTCGCCGCGGCGTGACGCTGGAACAACGCGATATCGGCGACGTGCGAGGCGCCGTCCTGCGCAGTGGTGATACCCGCTGACGCATACATCTCCTGCGCGAATTTGAGCTGCGAGACTTCCTGCGCCGGAGTCGCCTTCGGCTTGTTCAGGAACACCGGCAGATAGCCGGTTTCCATCACCAGCCCCGATGGCTCCATTGAGCCCGGCTTGCGCTGGATGATGCCGCCCGGCGGGGTCGGCGTCGCGGCCGAAATGCCGTACTTCGCGAACGCCAGGCTGTTGAGCACCGCGCCGTGACCCGAAACATGGATGACATAGACCGGGTTGTTGGGGAATGCGGCGTCGAGAATGTCGCGGGTGAGCGGTTGGCCGCCCTGCATCTGCGTTTCATCATAGCCGTAGCCGACGATGAGCTCGCCCGCCGGGATCTTGCGCGCTGTGGCGAACTGCTTGAACGCCGCCACGATCGCCGCCGGGCTGTTGCCGGGACCAACCGGCGGTGCCGAGGCATTGACCTGATCGGCCATGTCGAGCGCAAAGCTGAAATGGCTGTGGCCGTCGATGAAGCCGGGGGCCATGGTCTTGCCCTTCAAGTCGTTCATCGCGGTTGCCGGCCCGCGCTCGGCCTTTTCGACCTCGCCCTTCTTGCCGACCGCGACGATCAGCCCGTCCTTGACCGCGACGGCTTCGGCGGTCGACGCCTTGGCATCGACGGTGATTATGTGGCCGCCGTACCAGATGGCGTCGGCGTTGGTTGCCATGGCGGAGGTCGCCATCAGCGATGTGCCTGCCAACAGAATGATTGCGAATTTCATGTGCGTGGTGCCCCGTGCGATTGATGCCGTGAAGCAATAAGCGGTTTGCGCCGCGCAATCATTAGGCAATTATACGGGGGTCGGCAGGCCCGGCACCAAAACTTCGCGGCTGCATGCCGTCGCGCAGCAGGGTTGACGCGGACGTCAACTGTAGCGTTTACTGTCGCCCTGAAAACCGCCTTCGAATGCGATCGGACTGCCATGTTCCTGAACTTTCTCGATGCACTGCGCGAAGCCAAGATTCCGGCATCGCTCAAGGAGCATCTGACCTTGCTCGAAGCGCTCAAGCAGGGCGTAATCGAGAATAATATCAACGAGTTCTATTTCCTGTCGCGCTCGGTCTATGTGAAGGACGAGGCGCTGCTCGACCGCTTCGACCAGGTCTTTGCCAAGGTCTTCAAGGGCATCGAGACGGTCTACGGCGAAGAGCAGGTCGAAATCCCCGAGGAATGGCTCAAGATCGTCGCCGAGATGAACCTGTCTGACGAGGAGCTCGAAAAGCTCAAGTCGCTCGGCAGCTGGGACGAGATCATGGAGACGCTCAAGAAGCGCCTCGAGGAACAGAAGAAGCGCCACGAGGGCGGCAGCAAGTGGATCGGCACCGGTGGCACCTCGCCGTTCGGGTCGGGCGGCATGAACCCCGAAGGCGTGCGCATCGGTGAACAGGGCAAGCGCCAGGGCAAGGCGCTCAAGGTCTGGGAAAAGCGCGAATTCAAGAACCTCGACGCCGATGTCGAGCTCGGCACGCGCAACATCAAGGTGGCGCTGCGCCGGCTGCGCAAGTTCGCGCGCGAGGGTGCGGCGGACGAGTTGGACTTGGACGCGACGGTCAGCGGCACCGCCAAAAAGGCCTATCTCGACATCATCATGCGCCCCGAGCGCCACAATGCGGTGAAGGTGCTGCTGCTGCTCGATGTCGGCGGCTCGATGGATCCCTACATCAAGCTCTGCGAGGAGCTGTTTTCAGCCGCGCGCACCGAGTTCAAGCACCTCGAATTCTTCTATTTCCACAATTTCATCTATGAATCGATGTGGAAGGACAACAAGCGGCGCTGGTCCGAACGCACGCCCGTCATGGATATCCTCCACAAATTCGCGCATGATTACAAAATCATCATCGTCGGCGATGCCTCGATGAGCCCGTACGAAATCAACTATCCCGGCGGCTCGGTCGAACATTGGAACGACGAGGCCGGCGAAGTCTGGCTGAAGCGCATCACCGAAGTCTATCACAGCGCCGTCTGGCTCAACCCGACGCCCGAAAAGCATTGGGGCCATGGCCAGTCGATCCAGATGACCAAGACGCTGATGGAGGGTCGCATGTACCCGCTCAGCCTCGAGGGCATGGACCGTGCGATGCGCGAGTTGACACGCACGCGCTAGGCGCGCCGCCCGACCGGTAACGAAAAAGGCCCGCCGTGTGCGCACGGCGGGCCTTGTCGTGCAAGGCGGCGACCCGCAGGCCGCCGCCCCTGCCCGTTACTTCCCGGCTGCCGGTGCCGCCGGTGCTGCCGGCTCCTGCGACGCCAGCAGTTTCGCCTGCGCACCGACATAGCCGCGGATCGACTCGACCTGTTCGGGCGTCAGATACTTCTTGAACGCGATCATGCCGCGGTCCTGCAGCTGGCCGTCATAGACGACGCTCTGCCACAGCTTGGGATCGCTGAGCACCGTCGAACGCCGCAGATCGGGGGTGACGCCGCTGCCGCGCGCGCCCGAGCCATGGCAGACGCCGCAATTGCCTTCGAACAGATAGGCGCCTTCCTTGAGCTGCGCCGGCGTCCAGTCGCCCTTGGGCGGATTGGCCGGCTGCATCGGCGTCGGCACCACGGCGGGCAGGCTGGCAGTACCGCCAATCTTGAACACCAGCACGCGGCCGTTGGGCGCCATCTGCGGCGGGCTGTCGACGAACGGCGAGCTCAGCGGATAGGCGCCGCCATAGCCGGCCATGACGGCAACATATTGCGTACCGTTGACGGCAAAGCTGATCGGGCCCGCGATGACGCCGGTCTGCGCGTCGAAGTTCCACAGCTTCTTGCCGGTATCGGCGGCATAGGCAGCGAAATTGCCACGGGCATTGCCCTGGAACACCAGATTGCCTGCCGTCGCCAGCACGCCGCCGTTCCACGGACCGTCATGCTGGACGCGCCAGACTTCCTTTTGCGCAACCGGATCCCAGGCCAGCAACTGGCCCTTGAGCATCGCGCGTGTCGCCTTGAACGCCGCCGGATCATCGGGCGGCGTGTTCTTCAGGATATCGACGGCGATGTTCCACGCGCCGGGCTTGTACCCGAACGATTTGTCATCGCTGTACAGGAACGGCACTTCCTGAGCCGGCAGGTAGACCAGCCCGGTCTTCGGGCTGAACGCCATCGGGTGCCAGTTATGCGCGCCGAGTGCCGACGGCATCATCAGGAAGCCGTCCTTCGGATAGCGTGCGCCGGCGACTTCGATCGGCCGGCCGGTCTTCATGTCGACGCCGGTCGTCCAGGTCTGCGGCACGAAGCCCTTCGCCGAGATCAGCTTTCCGTCGGTGCGGTCGATGACATAGAAGAAGCCGTTCTTGGGTGCCTGCATCAGCACCTTGCGGTCCTTGCCGTCGATCTTGAGCGTCGCCAGCATGATCGGCTGTGTCTGGGTGAAATCCCAGGTTTCGCCGGGCGTGCCCTGATAGTGCCAGAGATACTTGCCGGTGTTGGGGTCGAGCGCGACGACCGACGACAGGAACAGATTGTCGCCCTTGCCTTCCGAACGGACCTTCTGGTTCCACGGCGACCCGTTGCCGACGCCTATATAGAGCTGGTCGAGTTCCTGATCGTAGACGATCGCATCCCAGACGGTGCCGCCGCCGCCGACCTTGTAGTAGTTGTCGCCGAACCAGGTGCCGCGGGCTTTTTCCATGATCGGATCGGATGCCGCGCCGTCGGGGCCCTTCGAGGGGTCGCCGGGCACGGTGAAGAAGCGCCACAGCTGCTTGCCGTCATTGGCGTCATAGGCGCTGACATAGCCACGCACGCCGAGTTCGGCGCCGCCGTTGCCGATGATGACCTTGCCCTTGATGACGCGCGGCGCGCCGGTGATCGTGTAGGGCTTCGACTGGTCGACAGTGACCACCGACCACACCGGCTTGCCGGTCTTGGCGTCGAGCGCAATCAGCCGGCCATCGAGCGTGCCGAAGAACAGCTTGCCGCCCCAGGCCGCGAGGCCGCGGTTGACGACGTCGCAGCAGGCGCTGTGGCCGCGCTCGCCCGGCACTTCCGGATCGTAGGTCCAGAGTTCCTTGCCGGTTGCGGCATCGAGCGCGACGACCTTCGACCAGGCGGTGGTGGTGTACATGACGCCGTCGATGACCAGCGGCGTGGCTTCCTGGCCGCGGTTGGTATCGAGGTCATAGCTCCACGCGAGGCTGAGCTTGTCGACGTTGCTGTCGTTGACGTCGGTCAGGCGCGAGAAGCGCTGTTCGTTGTAGCTGCCGCCATGGGTGATCCAGTTCGCCGGGTCGGATTCGGCATTGACGAGTCGCTTTTCGTCGACCGACGCCGGCCCCGAACTGGCTGCGCCCGCCTGCTTGAGCTTGTCGCAGGCGCTTGGCCCCATAAGCAAAGCCAGTGCCAGTGCCGCGCTGCTGACGGCATTTCCCAAACGCATCCCGTATCTCCCCGATGGATTTCAACTTTGGCCGATATGTTTCGGCGTTGCGGCGACCGTATCAATCCTTGCGCGCCGGTCAACGACTTTGGTTGACGTTTGCGGCAAGCATGTGATGCGTCGAGCGGATTCCAGTCTGCGGACAGAAGCTTCGACCCAACAAAAAAGCCCCGGCACTGCCGGGGCTTGATCGTCTGACGGCGGACCGTCCAGAACATTTGGGCCAGGATTAGTTGGCGTAGGCTTCGTTGCCGACAAAACCCATCTTGGTGACGCCGGCCTGCTGGGCTTCGGCCATGACCTTGTCGACCACGTCGTACTTCGCCTGCGCATCGGGATGCAGCCGCAGTTCCGGCTGCGGGTCGATCTTGACCGACTGCTGCAGATAGTAGCGCAGCGCCGAAGCGTTGACTTCGCGGTTGTTCCAGTAAACCACGCCGAGCAGATCGATGTCGATCTGGTTGAAATCAGGCTTGATGTCATTCGGCTGGTTGTTCGGCGGCGGCAGGTCGAGCTTCACCGCATGGGTCTGAATCGGAATGGTGATAATGAACATGATCAGCAGCACCAGCATCACGTCGATCAGCGGCGTGGTGTTGATGTCCATCATCGGTTCGCCTTCGGCGGACGAGCTAGACATTGCCATGAAACAAACTCCTTAAATTCGCTACGCGCCTCAGTCCGGCGCGCAAGAGGGGCGGTCGACGCCCGCACCGAGGCGCGGGCGTCGACGATCGCCTATCGGGTCGAGATGGTCCCGGCCGGCGGCTCCGAGATGAAGCCGATCTTCTGGAACCCGGCGCGCTGCATCGTGAAGATCACGCCGCCGACACACCGATACTCCATGTCCTTGTCACCGCGGATATGGACTTCAGGCAACTCGAGCTTGAGGCCCTTGGCCTTCTGCCGCTCGATCTCAGCCTTGAGTGCATTGACACCGCGGTCAAGCAACTCGGCCTTCGTCTCGATCTTGGTACGACCCCAAAAGACATCGCAATTGGTATCGACCGAGATCAGGACGTTTTCCGGCTTGGTCGTGGTCGGCAGGTTGGCAACCTTCGGCAAGGTCACCGGCACCGTCTGCAAAACCACCGGAACAGTGATGAGAAAGATGATCAGCAGCACCAGCATGACGTCGACGAGCGGCGTCGTGTTGATGTCCGACATCGGCAATTCTTCACCACTTTCAGTGGGTGATCCGACGTTCATCGACATGGGTGAGTACCCTTTACGCGTTCAGCTGTGATGTACGGTGGCTTACTTGGCCGGCTTGGCAGCAGGCGCCTGCGTCATGCGCGAACCCGAAACCAGGGCGCCATGCACGTCGGCGGCGAAGTTGCCGAGCTTTTCAGCGAGATCCTTGTTGCGACGGATCAGCCAGTTGTAGCCGAGCACGGCCGGAACGGCGACGGCGAGACCGAGCGCGGTCATGATCAGTGCTTCACCGACCGGACCTGCGACCTTGTCGATCGAAGCCTGGCCCGCGATACCGATGCTGATCAGTGCGCGGTAAATACCGATAACCGTACCGAAAAGACCGATGAACGGCGAGGTCGAACCGACCGAAGCGAGGAAGGCGAGGCCGCCCTGGAGCTTCGACTGGACCGCAGCGTTCGAGCGGTTGAGGCTCATCGAGATCCACTCATGCTCGTCGATCTTGTCGGTGAGCTTGCCGTCGTGGTGGTGCGAAGCGCGCAGGCCGTCATCGACGATCTGGCGGAATGCTGATTCCTTCGGCAGCTTGTTGGCGCCTTCCTGAAGCGTCGGCGCGGCCCAGAACTTCTTTTCGAGTTCGGCGGCGTCGTTCATGACCTTCCGCTGATCCCACCACTTGGTGAAGATGATGTACCAGGTGACGAGCGACATGAACACCAGAATGCCGAAAACGGTCTGGGTGATCGGGCCGCCCTGTTCGAGCGCGGCCATCAGGCCATACGGGTTTTCGGTTGCTGCGGTTTCCATCTAAGTTCCCCTAACTGAAATATGATTGATCTTTGAATGAATGCCCATGCGGGCAGGCGAATGAATGACGTATTACCGATCCGGCGGAATCTGCCACGTAATTGAACGCGTCTTGCCGGTTTCGACAACGGGCTGGCCGTTTTCGGTTGCCGGTTCGTAGC
>CALDHQ010000125.1 GCA_937894055.1 uncultured Polymorphobacter sp. | reverse complement strand
CCGGCGCGGCCGAGCAAGACGGCCTCGGCGGAAATCGTCCAGCGCGGCCGCTTTGCACCGGCTGCCGACGCGCTGGCGGCGGTCGCGGCAGCTGCGGCCCCGACGACCAAAGCGGCGATGGTGCGGCCGAGCGCAAGCACTGATGGACGACGGCTCACTGGATGCACAGGCCTTTGCGCCACGACGAGTTGGCAGTCTGTAGCACAGCGCGTGGCGGCCGGAATTAAGGGGAAATACGCGGGCGGCCGGTCACCCTCATCCCGCCGCGCTGCCGCGCGAGTCGCCCTGTCCGGAAAAGAAGAAGGGCCGGCGTCCCGTGTGGAACGCCGGCCCAAATCAATCGGGTGCAGGGGTCACCCCTGCCCGCCGGAGGCTCTACCCCCTTAGTTGCGCCAAACCACCGCCGGCGTGATGTCATCGGGCGGGCTGTTTTCGTAGCGGCGGACTTCGTTGCGGCCGACGACCATGTGGTGGACTTCATCGGGACCGTCGGCGAAGCGCAGGTGGCGGACGTCGGTGTACATTTCCGACAGCGGCGACCAGTGCGAGATGCCGGTGGCGCCGTGGATCTGCATCGCCTCGTCGATGATTTCGCAGACGCGTTCGGGCACCATCGCCTTGACCATCGAGACCCAGATGCGGGCTTCGCGGTTGCCGAGCACGTCCATCGCCTTGGCGGCCTTCAGGACCATCAGGCGCATCGCTTCGATGTCGATGCGGGCGCGCGAGATGATTTCGAGGTTGCCGCCGAGATAGGCGATCTTCTGGCCGAACGCCTTGCGCGACACGCCGCGCTTGAGCATCAGGTCGAGCGCCGCTTCGGCCTTGCCGATGGTGCGCATGCAGTGATGGATGCGGCCCGGCCCGAGACGGACCTGGCTGATTTCGAAGCCGCGGCCTTCACCGAGCAGCATGTTCGACTTGGGGACGCGGACGTTGTCGAACTTGATGTGCATGTGGCCGCGCGGCGCATGGTCCTGGCCGAACACGTGCATCGGCCCGAGGATCTTGACGCCGGGGGTGTCGGTGGGGACGAGGATCTGCGACTGCTGCTTGTTGGGCACCGCATCGGGGCTGGTGCGGACCATGGTGATCATGATCTTGCAGCGCGGATCGCCGGCGCCCGAGATGTAGTATTTTTCGCCGTTGATGACCCATTCGTCGCCGTCGAGCACGGCGCTGGTGGCGATGTTCTTGGCATCCGACGAGGCGACATCGGGTTCGGTCATCGCATAGGCCGAGCGGATTTCGCCGTTCATCAGCGGCTCGAGCCACTGCTTCTTCTGTTCGGGCGTACCGACGCGTTCGAGCACTTCCATGTTGCCGGTGTCGGGCGCGGCGCAGTTCATCACTTCGGACGCCATCGGCGCCTTGCCGAGTTCGGCGGCGATATAGGCGTAATCGAGGTTCTTCAGGCCGACGCCCGATTCGGCGTCGGGCAGGAAGAAGTTCCACAGGCCTTCGGCCTTCGCCTTGTTCTTGGCGACTTCGAGCACTTCGAGCTGGCCCGGCGCGAACTGCCAGCGGTCGTGCGGCACTTCGCCGAGCTTGACCCATTCGGCCTGCATCGGCTCGACGGTTTCCTTGATGAAGCGCTTGACGTGGTCATACAGCGGCGTCGCCGCCTCGCTCATGCGCAGGTCGTTGAGGTCATCGTGCGGGTTGAACCCGAATTCGGAGGCCATGGTCATGCGGTCGTCCTTTCCCAAGTGTCTAAAATGCATGTTGGTGATCGCGTTGGCGCGATTCGTTTCAGCCCGCGACGCCTAGCATGTCGCGAACGAATGCCGCCAGCCCGAGTTGACGGAAACGCCGCAAGCGTTCGGCGGCGAGGATGGCGCGGATTTCGGCGAGGCACTGCGCGGCGTCGTCATTGACCAGGATATAGTCATATTCGCCCCAGTGGCTGATTTCGGTGGCGGCGCGTGCCATGCGGCCGGCGACGACGTCCTCGCTGTCGGTGGCGCGGCTGCGCAGCCGGCGTTCGAGCTCGGCCATGTTCGGCGGCAGGATGAAGACGCGCACCAGGTCACCGCCGGCTTCGGTCTGCTGGAGCTGCTGCGTGCCCTGCCAGTCGATATCGAACAGCACGTCGCGCCCGGCGTGCAGCGTCGCTTCGACCGCAGCGCGCGGCGTGCCGTAGCGGTTGCCGAAAACATGCGCCCATTCGAGCAGCTCGCCGCCCGCGACCATCGCATCGAAGCGCGCATTGTCGACGAAATGATAGTCGCGGCCATCGACTTCGCCGGCGCGCGGCGCGCGCACCGGGTAGCCGCAGCAGCACGTGGCAGCAGACAACGCTACTCGGTCGGGAACAGCTGCGGCAGGCCGGCCGCCGTCGCCAGCAGGGCAATCAGGCCGAATTCCGCCGTGGTCAGCTCGCAGGCCCTTCCGTCCGGACGGAACACGTCCCGCCGCGCCTCCGAGATCGACCAGCCGCCGCGCGGCGCCTCGACGCGCTCGACCGAGCGGCGCAGCACCGACAGGTGGGTGCAGTAGTTCTGGGAGCGCAACCGCTCCGGCGACCAGTCCGGCTTGTGGAACGTGTCGTAGACGGTGCCGTCGGGGCCGATGGTGAGGCCTTTGGGGCCGTTGAGGGTGGCGTCTGCGCCGACGCTGAGCGATCCGCCGGTCACGTTGACGGCC
>CALDHQ010000124.1 GCA_937894055.1 uncultured Polymorphobacter sp. | reverse complement strand
TGGCGCCGAAACGCTGACCGGTACATTCGACGGCCTTCATGCCGACGGCGCGCTGCTGCTGCGCTTCGACGACGGCAGCAGCCGTGCTATCCACGCCGGCGAAGTTTTCCAGCTGTGAAGGGGCTCCAAAATGCTGCTGGCAATTGACGTAGGCAACACCAATGTCGTGTTCGCGCTGGTCGAAGGGGACACCATCCGCTGGCGCTGGCGCGTCGCCACCGATCACAACCGCACCGCCGACGAATATGCCGTGCTGCTCAACCAGCTGATGGCGCTGGAAGGCGTCGAGCGCGCGCATATTTCGGGCGCGATCATCGCCACCGTGGTGCCGCCGACGCTGTTCAACCTGCAACACCTGTGCCGCAAATACTTCGATGTCGAGCCGCTGATCGTCGGCGCCGAAGGCATCGACTACGGCATCGCGATCAACATGCCCAACCCTGCCGAAGTCGGCGCTGACCGCATCGTCAATGCCGTCGCGGCCCACGCCAGCACACCGGGCGACCTGATCATCGTCGACTTCGGGACCGCGACGACGTTCGACATCGTCGCCAGCGATCCGGTGACGGGTGCCGGCAGCTATGAAGGCGGCGTCATCGCGCCGGGTATCAATTTGTCGATGGATGCCTTATATATGGCTGCAGCGAAGCTGCCGCGCATCGCCGTCGAACCGCCGACCACCGGCAGCAACAACGCCAGCGTCATCGGCAAGAACACCGTCCACGCGATGCAATCGGGCGTCTTCTGGGGCTATGTCGGGCTGATCGAAGGGCTGACCAATCGCATCAAGGCTGAAGTCGGCCGGCCCATGACCGTCATTGGCACTGGCGGGCTGGCAACATTGTTCAACCGCCACACCGACGCCATCGACAGCGTCGACGGCGACCTCACCATTCGCGGTCTTATCCGCATCAACGCACTTAACGCAATAACCTGATCAGAACTGGCAACAGACTAAAATGAAATCGAAAAAGCAATTCCCCGGCGACGAGCTGGTCTTCCTGCCCTTGGGCGGATCCGGCGAAATCGGCATGAACGTCAATCTCTACGGCTGCCGCGGCAAATGGGTGATGGTCGACCTCGGCATGACGTTTGCCGACCCCAACTATCCGGGCGTCGACCTCGTCCTCCCCGACCTGGCGTTCATCGAGGAACGTCGCAAGGACCTGCTCGGCGTCGTGCTCACGCATGGCCATGAGGACCATATCGGTGCGATTCCGTATCTGGCGCTCGACCTCGGCGTGCCGCTCTATGCGACGCCGTTCACCGCCGGCCTCATCCGCCGCAAGCTCGAAGAAGAAGGCATCGAGAAAGAGGTCAAGCTCAACATCATCCCGATGGGCGGGACGCTGACGCTCGGCGACTTCACCTTCAAATATGCCGCGCTGGCGCATTCGATACCCGAAGGCAATGCGCTGATCATCGATACACCGTATGGCCGCATTTTCCACACCGGCGACTGGAAGCTCGACGAGAATCCGCAGCTCGGGACGCCGTCGACGCCGCAGCAGCTACGCGAAATTGGCGACAGCGGCGTGCTGGCGATGATCGGCGATTCCACCAACGTCTTCAACACCCAGGCCAGCGGCTCCGAAGAAGGCGTCCGCGTCGGCCTCGACGCGGTCATCGCGGCACGCGGCAAGGGCAGGGTGCTCGTCACCACCTTTGCGTCGAACGCGGCACGGCTGCACACGCTCGGCCAGGTTGCCATCGATACCGGCCGGCATCTCTGCCTTGTCGGCCGTTCGATGGAGCGCATCACGCAGGTCGCCAAGGCGGCAGGCTATCTCAAGGAAATGCCACCGCTGCTGAGCTTCGACCAGGCTGCCAAGACGGATCCGTCGAAGCTGTTGATCGTCTGCACCGGCGCGCAGGGCGAACCCGCCGCCGCGCTCAGTCGCATCGCCGAAGGCACGCATTCGCAGCTCAAGCTCGAACGCGGCGACCTCGTCGTCTATTCGTCGAAGCAGATTCCCGGCAACGAACTCGCCATCGGCCGCGTGCAGAATTTGCTCGCGACGCGCGGCATCGAAGTCATCACCGAGAAGGAAGCACACGTCCATGTGTCGGGCCACCCCGGCCAGCCCGAGCTGCAATCGATGTACAGCTGGATCCGTCCGCAGATCGCCATTCCGGTCCATGGCGAGCGCCGCCACATGGAAGCGCACGCCAAACTGGCGCTCGAAGCCGGCGTGCCACGCGCGATGGTGCCGATGAACGGCACCGCGATACGCCTCGCGCCCGATGGCCCCAAGTTGCTCAGCCATGAAAAGGTCGGGCGCCTGGTGCTCGACGGTGATGTCATCGTGCCCGCCGACGGTGAAACCATGCTGGCACGACGCCGGATGATGCACAGCGGCTATCTGTCGGCGACGCTCATCCTCGATGCCAAGGGCAAGCTCGCGGCACCGCCGTCGATCATCGCGCAGGGCGTGCCGGTCGAAGAAGACCGCGCCGACTTCCTGAAGGAATGTGGCGAGGCCGCTGCCAAGGCCGCGCAGGCCGGCAACCCGCACCACGCCGCCAAGTTCGAAGATGCCATCCGCATCGCCGTGCGCCGCGTCGCGCGCGAATGGACCGGCAAGAAGCCCGTCACCGACGTGCAGATCGTCCGGGTCTGAGCCATGTCGATCGCCGCCAGCATCGCCATATGGTTCCTGTTCTTCACACTATCGCTGTTCCTGGTGCTGCCGTTCGGCAACGAGACAGCGGAAGAATCAGGCACCGAGCGGCCGGCGGGGTCAGCCGAAAGCGCCCCCGTCAACCCGCGCATGTGGCAAAAGCTCGGCGCGGCGCTGGTGCTGGCGACGGTAATTTTCGTGGTGTACTACGCCAATTATGTGAACGGCTGGATTTCGATCAACGATATCCCCGGCTGGGAAAATCGCGGGCCGA
>CALDHQ010000123.1 GCA_937894055.1 uncultured Polymorphobacter sp. | reverse complement strand
CGCGATCAGCAGCGCGACGCGCAACGTGATGCCCAGCGCGATCCGCAGCGCGATGCCCAGCGTGACGCCCAGCGCGATCCGCAACGTGATGCCCAGCGCGACGCGCAGGCGGATGCGGAGCGCCGCACGCAGTATCAGGCACAGCGCGACCGCAACGAAGACAACCGCAACTACAATGACGGCAGCTACAATCAGGGCCGCAACGATCAGCGCGTCTATGGCTACAGCAACGCCAACAAGCAGCGCGACTGGCGCTACGAAGGCAACCGCTACCAGATCGGCACCTATGCCAAGCCTTATGGCTATACCGAACGCACTTGGGTCTCAGGCGTCTATCTACCGCGCGCCTACCGCGAATCGTCACGCTACTGGATCACCAATCCGACGCAGTATCGCCTCAGCCCGGCGTGGACCGGCACGCGCTGGATCCGCGTCGGCAATGATGCGCTGCTCGTCACCACCGCCAACGGCGTCATCGCCAGCAGCGTGCGCGGGCTGTTCTACTAGGCCTTCGCGACGGCGGTGCCGAAATAGCTGACCGACACATCGCGGCCGAGGACGAAACCCGTCCCCGGCCGCCATGTCATGCCCTGCACATCGGTGACCGTCAGCCCGGCTTCGGCGAGCGCTTCGGTCACCTCGTCGGGCGTCATGAACTTTTGCCAGTCGTGCGCGCCGCGTGGAATGCTGCGCAGCAACCACTCGGCGCCGACGATCAGCGTGGCGTGCGACAGCGGCGTGCGGTTGGGCGTCGAAAACACCAGCAAGCCGCCGGGTGCGAGCAATGTCGCGATGGCGGCAAAGAATGTCGCGCGGTCATCGACATGCTCGATGACTTCGAGGCAGGTGATCAGGTCAAACTGCGCAGCGGTCGCGGCGAGTGCCTCGACCGAGCTGGCGCGGTAGTCGATATGCAGCTGCATCGCCGCCGCATGGTTACGCGCCACCGCGATATTTTCGGGTGCCGCGTCAATTCCGGCAATGCTCGCGCCCATGCGCACATAGATCCCGGCCGGGACGTTGAGGCCGATCCCCGCCTGCAATGACGGCGTGTCGGCGGCGATGAGCGCCTGCGCGTAGGCCTCGAGAAAGCCGACGTACGAGCTCGAACCGGCCACCGTCACCGACACCGTGGCCGCCAACCTGACCAGCGTGGGCGACACCTGGGCCGTCACCGCCACCCCGCGCGATGACGACGGCGACGGCGTGCCGTGCGCCGCGTCGGTCGACCTGACCAACGGCCCGCCCACCATCCAGGGCATCTCGTTCGACCCGTCCCCCGTCACCGCCGC
>CALDHQ010000122.1 GCA_937894055.1 uncultured Polymorphobacter sp. | reverse complement strand
CAATTGCAAGCAAGCGCCCTGAACGGTGCGCCGTGCCGCCCATTATTGCCGCTGGTTTGGCGCCATTCACCGCAGGTTGAACGAATATGTCGCATGCGGCGGCCAACACTCTGCTAGCAGCGGTTTTGCGGCTCAAGGACTTCAACATGGCAAACACGCGCAAGGCATCGGTTCGGACAAAGGCCGCGCCACCGGTCAAGGCGGCCGACCTCGCCGGCGGGCTCGCCAGCGCGCTCGACGGCGAACACTTCAAGCAGTTTCTCGACCAGATGCCGTTCGCCGTCGGTGTATCGCAGCTCAAGCCCGCCGAACGCATCATCTACGTCAACCTCGAGTTCGAGCGGCTGACCGGCCACACGCCGATCGACCTGACCGGCAAAAGCTGGAAATCGCTCGCCGGCGAAGCCAGCGCCGATGATGACAACCGCAAGCTCGGCAAGGCGGTCACCGCCGAACAGGATTATATCGGGACGTTCGATATCGCGACGGGCGACACCACGGCGACCGTCGATGTCTGGTCGAACATCATCGAGGACGATTACGGCACGGCCACCTTCCGGCTGATCGCGCTCGCCGATGCCAGCGCGCGCGAGGGTGCCGAACGCGCCACGCTCGAAGCGGCCGTCCACGACAAGGATGTGCTGCTGACCGAGCTTCAGCACCGCGTCAAAAACAACCTGCAAATGATCACCGCCCTGATCCGGCTCGAATCGCGCAACATTCCGGATGACGCCAGCGACACGCGCTTTGACCGGCTGGCGGGGCGCGTCGAGGCGCTTGGTCTGCTGTATCGCTCGCTGTCGCAGGAGGATGCCGGCGACACCATCGATCTCGGCACCTACCTCAGCGAAATCGCCGCGGCCGTCATGCACGCCCACGCCGTTGAGGGCATCCACCTTGAGCTCAAGGTGGACAGCTGGCCCGTCACCGTCAACGTGGCGATGCCGACCGGGCTGGTGGTCAACGAGCTGCTGACCAATGCGCTCAAGCATGCCTTTCCCGCCGGCCGCGAGGGCACGATCACGCTGCAATGCCTGGTCGACAAACGCGGCTGCGAAATCGTCATCGCCGATGACGGCATCGGGCTGCCCGCCGATACTGTCTGGCCCAAACCCGGCAAACTCGGCGCGATGATTGTCCAGTCACTGCGCCAGAACGCCAAGGCGCAAGTCGAGGTAACGTCGCAAAAGGGCAAAGGCACACGCGCGACGATCATGTTTGCCCGCGCTGATGGCGAGGCGAAGGCTTAGCCGGACGCCGTCCAGCTTTGCTGGCGCAGTACTACGTCGGTCTGCTTGCGCGCCGCAAGACGGGGGCCGAGGAAGCCGTAGAAGAACCAGTCTTTCAACGCATAGGGCGTGGCGTGGTAGACGATGCGTTCGAACAGCGTCCAGCGCACGCCCTTGCGGTCGGCGCGGCGCAGGCTCGGCACGCACCAATGGTCCGACGCATAGGCGATCTTGCCCTGCTTGAGCATACGATGCGCGAGTTCATGGTCCTTGACGACATAGGGCCAGATGGCCGCGTCATAGCCCCCCGCCGCATTCAGCGCCGCGGTGCGATAGCAATGCGCATAGCCGCCGGCATGCGCCTGGCCGCTGAGCAGATTGGGAATGATGTTCGAATAGAGCCAGCGCCGCGCCCGTGCGGGCAGCGTCGCCTCGGCGCCGGCGGCCGCGTCATGCGCCAGCACCGCCACCGTGCCCGGCCCGCGCGCATCGAACAGCGCCGCAGCGCGCGCCAGATAGGTCGCCGGATATTCGGTGTCGGCATCGCACACCGCGACAAGTTCGGTGGTGACCGCCAGCAGGCCAGCGCGCAATGCATGCACCTGCCCCGGCCGCAGCTCGTCAATCAGCTGCACATCAATATGCGGGTGCGCCGCCGCCCAGGCGCGCACCACTGTCGCCGAGCTGTCGGTCGAGCCATTGTCGACGACAATCAGCGCAAAGCGTTCGGTTTGCGCTGCCAGCGATGCCAGCGTCGCGCCGATGAAGGCTTCCTCGTTGTAGCACGGGATCACCACCGTCCAGCGCGGGGGGGCCGCCGTGGCGTCGTCTTGTCGGTTCAATGCCCCCTGCCCTTCAGTTGATTGCGCTTGACCCGATCGGCCCGAGCCCTGCATCGCAGAGTCCGGCCTCGAAAGCCTGTCCCGCCACTGTCCTGAAAGTGCCATCCGTGCGCCCTGTCGTCAAATTGCTCCGCGCCGCCGAATGGGCGAGCTTCGATGCCACTGGCAGCTTCGCCGGCTCGGCCGACGATGTGCGCGACGGCTTCATCCAACTTTCAACGCCCGAACAGTCCGTCGTGACACGCGAGAAGTATTTCGCCGGCGAGGCAGGCCTTGTCGAAGTGACCTGTGACGCCGACGCGCTGGGCGGTGACCCCGACGTAGATCGCGCCGCGGCGGATCAGCTCGTTGTGCGTGTACAGCCAGTCCGGCATCGAGTCGGACTGATTCGTCACGTTCAACCACTCGACGATCACGGTGCCGCTCATCGCTTCGGGTGACGAGGGCCGACGCACGAGGATGCGCGTGCGAACCACATCCAGCGCGCCCTGCCCGGCAAACAACAGGCCCGCGAGAATGCTCAACGCGATCAGCGTCTCCACGCTGCGGCTCGGGATCACCCGATCATAGACCTGCAACATGTAGAACGAGCCGGTGAGATAGAGCAGGTTGATCAGCGCACTGAACACAGCGACGCCG
>CALDHQ010000121.1 GCA_937894055.1 uncultured Polymorphobacter sp. | reverse complement strand
GCGCGTGTGTCAGGCATGCCCGGCCTGCGGGTGGTGAACCGCGTGCGCGGCGTGAAACCGGGGGCGGCAGCAACGCGCCTTCTGGCGTGTAAAGCGGCGTTGCCTCGCGGTCGTAAAGGTCGATGCGGCTCCAGAACGGGATGACCTCGACGCCGGTGGCGGGCTGCTCGGGGCACTCTTCGGTCCTCAAGTTCTTGCCCGGCTGCAGGATGGCGAAATGAAGGTGGCGGAAGGGGAAGACGTCTACACATTGGCCGAGCATTTGAAGGCGTGCGTTGACGGTGTCTTTTCAGAACTGGCCGCCAATCCGGCAAAGCGCACCGCGGTGCGGATCTGCGCCGGCGTCAGTCCCTTGCGTTCGGCCAGCTTCGCGGCAAAGCCATCGGCCACCTGCACGCCGGCAAGCCCCCCTGAATCAGGCTGACGCATGGGGAATCACACGCTAATCAGCGATTTCAGGCGCTTCGCCATTGTCGAGCCGGGTTCCGATTGGCTAGGGCGAATGCCATGAACCTCAGCGCGCAGCCTGATCTCCCCCGGGGCATCGAACCTTTCCTGCAATTCGCCGGCTGGACCGGCGCGGGCATCGAGCCGCTGCCCGGCGACGCCTCGTTCCGGCGCTATTTCCGCGTGGTGGACGGTGACCGCCGCGCCGTGCTGATGGATGCGCCGCCCGACAAGGAGGACAGCCGCCCGTTCCTCGCCATCGGCGCGCATCTCGATTCGCTGGGTTTTTCGGCGCCGCAACCGCTGGCCACCGACCTTGACCAAGGCTTGATCCTGCTCGAGGACTTCGGCGACGCGCGCGTCAATCCGCTGCTCGCCGAAGCGCCGGCGCGCGAGACCGAAATCTACGGCGCGGCGATCGACGTGCTTGCCGAGCTGCACCGCCACCCGGCACCTGCCATCGCGCCCTACGGCAAATCCGAATTGCGCCGCGAAGTGCGGCTGTTCCCCGAATGGTATCTGCCGGCGGCGGGTCACACCGAGGCGCCGGGCTACGATGCCGCATGGGACGCCGTGTTTCCGCAAATCCTCGCTGAAACCCAGGCCAAGCCTGTGCTGACGTTGCGCGACTATCACGCCGACAATCTGATGCTGCTCGACCGGCCCGGCCTGCGCGGCCTCGGGTTGCTCGATTATCAGGACGCGCTTGCCGGGCATCCGGCGTACGACCTAGTTTCGCTTTTGCAGGACGCGCGCCGCGATGTCGCGCCCGCACTCGAAGCCGCGATGCTCGACCGCTATGTCACGGCTGCGGGCATCGACGACGCAGCAGGGTTCCGCGCCGCGTATGAAATCCTTGGCGCGCAGCGCAACACCAAGATTCTGGGCGTCTTCACTCGGCTATGGAAGCGCGACAACAAGCCGGCCTATCCGCGCTTCAACCCGCGCGTCTGGGGCTATTTGACACGCAACCTCGCGCACCCGGCGCTGGCACCGGTCGCCGATTGGTTTGCCACGCATGTCCCGGCTACCGCGCGCCAGCAGTTCGAGGCGCTGCCATGACCGACTTCCCGACAACCGCGATGGTGCTGGCGGCCGGGCTCGGCAAGCGCATGCGGCCGCTGACGGCGCTACGCCCCAAGCCGCTCGTCGAAGTCGGCGGGCGCACGATGCTCGACCGCACGCTCGACCATCTGCGCGCCGCCGGTGTGCAGAAGGCGGTGGTCAATGTTCACTACCTCGCCGATCAGGTTGAGGCGCATCTGGGCGGCCGCGACCAGGGCCTCGAAATCGCGATTTCGGACGAGCGCGCCGAACTGCTCGAAACCGGCGGCGGCGTTACCAAGGCGCTGCCGCTGATCGACGGCGACCATTTCTTCGTCGTCAACAGCGACAACCTCTGGGTCGATGGCGTGGTGCCGTCGCTGCAATTGCTGGCGCAGCAGTGGAACCCCGACGCCATGGATGCGCTTCTGCTGCTGGTGCCGCTGGCGCGCGCGTCGAGCCACAGCGGCCGTGGCGATTTCCACATGGATCCTGCCGGCCGGCTGCGCTGGCGCCGTGACGGCCGCATGGCACCGTTCGTCTATACCGGCGTCATGATCGTTGCGCGGCATCTGTTCGACGACGCGCCGTCAGGGGCGTTCGGTTTCCGGCTGCTGTGGGACAAGGCGATGGCGGCGGACCGGCTGTTCGGCGTGACGCATGCCGGGCTGTGGGCCGATGTCGGCACACCGCCGGCGGTCGCGGCCACCGAAACGCTGCTGGCGACAGTTTGAGCGCGGCAACCCGCCCCAGCGTTTATACCATCGCGCCCGAAGCGGCGTTTGCCGATGCACTGGCCAAAGGGCTGATCGACCGCACCGGCGGCGACCCGATGGTGCTGGCGCGCGCGCAGATCCTGCTGCCCAGCCGCCGTGCCGTGCGGGCCTTGACCGACGCCTTTGTCCGCTGCGCCGATGGCGGGCTGTTGCTGCCGCGGATGACGCCGCTCGGTGACATCGATGTCGATGACGCGCTCGATCTTGTCGCTGGTCTTGAAACCAATCTGCTGCCGCCGATCGACCCGATCCGCCGGCGCTTGCTGCTGACACGGCTGATCCGGCGCTGGCGCGACAGCATCGGCAGTGTCGAGGCGCTGCGGCTCGCCGACCAGCTTGGCGCGTCGTTCGATACTTTGGCGCGCGAAGGCGTCGATCCGGCACGATTAAGGGACGTCGCCAAGGACGATCTCGCCAGCCATTGGCTGGAAACCTTCGCGTTCTTCGAGCTGGTCATCGAACATTGGCCGGCGATTCTTGCCGCCGAAGGCTGCAGCGACCGCGCCGCGCGCGGCAATGCGCTGCTTGGAATCATTGCCGCGCACTGGGAAGCTTCCCCGCCGCCGGGGCTGGTTGTGGCCGCCGGTATGAACGGCGCAACGCCGGCGCAGGCAGCACTGCTCGGCGCCATCGCGCGGCTGCCGGACGGCATGCTGGTGCTCCCAGGCCTTGATGTCGCGATGCCTGCCGACGCCTGGGACTCGCTGGTCACCGACGCGACGGGCGACGAGACACGACGCAACAGCGAAGAACACCCGCAATACGGCCTCAAGCGGCTGCTCGACGATATCGGTGTCGCGCGGGCGGAAGTCGAAAACTGGCCTGCCGACGCCGGCTCTTGCGCGACCCGCGCGACGGCTGTTGCGCGCGCGCTGTGCCCGGCACAGTTCACCGCGGATTGGCGCGCGCAGCCGGTGGCCGCCGATGACTTCGACGGCGTCGCCTGGGTTGAGGCCGAAGACGCCGCGGCCGAAGCGCACCACGAGATCGGGCCGCAGGCCCGCCAGCCCCAGCGCCACGACCGTCAACGGCCCCATGCCGCTATGCAGCGCATTGACGACGGAGGGCTGGATCGCTTTCAGGCCGAAGAAATACGAGGTCCAGGCGGCCGCCGTCGTCAGATTCATGCCGACGACCACGCCCCAATGGAGCCGCAGCCGCGCCAATCCGGCCCGGTCGCGCCAAAGGGCGAGGCCGCCGAAGGCGATGGTCATCAGCAGGAACGCGGCGAAAATGGTCGCGAACACGTCGATGCTGCGGAAAATATGCGCCAGATAGACGTCGCGCAGCGCTTGCGTGACGACAAAGGCGAGGATCAGGCCGGGACCGAGGATATGTGCGGGCATAAGGGACGCTAGCCCTGTTGTGGAAGCGCCGCCAGACCCAAACACGTCATGGCGGCGACGGCCGCCATCCACGGTAGGTTACGAGCGTGCGGCCTGCCGTGGGTCCCGGCAATCCCGGGATGACGCAGCGGGAACGCCGCATTTCCTTTTCGCCCCCGCGCGACGCCGCACTTGCGCT
>CALDHQ010000120.1 GCA_937894055.1 uncultured Polymorphobacter sp. | reverse complement strand
CGCCAAACAAATGGGTGCAGGCCTCAGGCCTGCCCGCCGGAGGCTCTAATCGTCCTCGTCCAACAGCGGCAGCTGCACCTGAGTCGCCGGGGCCTTCAGCCCCAGATGCTTCCAGGCGCTGGCGTTGAGCATGCGGCCACGCGCGGTGCGTGCCACCAGCCCCGACTGGATCAGATAGGGCTCGATGACATCCTCGACGGTGTCGCGCGCCTCGCTGAGCCCCGCGGCGAGCGTTTCGATGCCGACCGGCCCGCCGCGATAGATGTCGGCAATCATCATCAGGTAGCGCCGGTCCATCGAATCGAGCCCAAGGTTATCGACTTCGAGGCGATTGAGTGCCGCGTCGGCGATCTTCGCGGTGACGGTGGCGTGACCGGCGACGGCGGCGAAATCGCGGACACGACGGAGCAGTCGCCCCGAAATACGCGGCGTACCGCGGGCGCGCGACGCGATTTCGTGTGCGCCATCAGCAGTCAGGTCCATCGCCAGCAGCTGGCTGGCACGGCGTACGACGCTTTCGAGTTCGGGGACGGTGTAGAAGATCAGCCGCAGCGGAATCCCGAAGCGGTCGCGCAGCGGCGTCGTCACCAACCCGGCGCGCGTCGTCGCGCCAATCAGCGTGAACGGCGGCAGATCTATCCGCACCGAGCGGGCGGAGGGTCCTTCGCCGATCATCAGGTCGAGCGCGCGGTCCTCCATCGCCGGATAGAGGATTTCTTCGACCGCGGGCGACAAGCGGTGGATTTCGTCGATGAATAGCACGTCATGCGGTTCGAGGTTTGTGAGCAGCGCTGCGAGGTCGCCGGCCTTGGCGATGACCGGACCGGAGGTGGCGCGAAATCCGACACCCATCTCGCGCGCGACGATCTGCGCGAGTGTCGTCTTGCCCAGTCCCGGCGGGCCGTGCAGCAGCACGTGGTCGAGCGCCTCGCCGCGCCCGCGCGCAGCTTCGATGAAGATACGCAGGTTTTCACGGCTCGCCGCCTGCCCGACGAATTCGTCGAGCGTCTGCGGGCGCAGCGCGGCGTCGATGTCTTCGGGGCGGCGTTGCGCGGTGATGGGGCGGTCGTCGGTCATTGAGGCAGGGCCTCCGGCGGGCAGGGCCTCAGGCCCTGCACCCACAAATTCAATGGTGCACGAGCGGCGCCGACGGCATTCGATGAGGCGCAGCCCAAATCATATGGGTGCAGGGCCCAAGGCCCTGCCCGCCGGAGGCCCTTCAAAACCCTGTTCATCGTGCACTCTTCCGCAGCGCGACGCGCAGCAACTCGTTGACGCTGGCGCCCTCGCCCAGTTCGGCCTGTGCTTCGGCGACGGCGCGGCTGGCATCGACGGGGCGGAAGCCGAGGTTGGCGAGTGCCGACAGCGTATCGGCGACGGCGCCCTTGGGGTTGCTGACGGGGGCGGCGATACCGGGGCCGGTGGCGATGGTGCCGGCCTTGTCCTTGAGTTCGTTGATGATGCGCGCGGCGAGTTTGGGGCCGACGCCGTTGGCGCGGGCGACGCTGGCGGCGTCTTTGGCGGCGATGGCGTGCTGGACTTCGGCGGGCGACAGCACCGACAGGATGGCGAGCGCGACGCGGCCGCCGACGCCCTGCACCGACAGCAGCAGCCGGAACCAGTCGCGTTCATCCTCGGCGAGGAAGCCGAATAGCTGGATGGCGTCTTCGCGGACCTGGGTTTCGATGTGCAGGGTCGCCGGGCTGCCGGTCGGGCCGAGTGCGGTCAGCGTCTTGCTGCTGGCGTGGACGAGGTAGCCGACACCGTTCACGTCGATCACCGCGCTGTCGGCGGCGGTCGAGTCGAGCAATCCCCTGAGCTTTGCGATCATGGAAACGACTTGTGCAGCGCCGCCGCGGTTCCGGCAAGATGCGCATGGGTGATGGCGACGGCGAGCGCGTCAGCGGCATCGGCCGACACCTCGCCGGCTTTCGGCAGCAGGCGGCGCACCATGAAGGCGACCTGCGTCTTGTCGGCGGCGCCCGTGCCGACCACCGATTGCTTCACCTTGGTCGCCGCGAATTCCGCGACCTTCAGCCCGGCGCCCGCGAGGGTCGCCATGGCGGCGCCGCGCGCCTGACCGAGCAGCAGGGTCGAGCGCGGGTTGATGTTGACGAAGGTTTCCTCGATCGCCGCTTCCTGTGGCGCGTGCGCCTCGATGACAGCGCGCAGTTGCACGCAAAGGTCGGCCAGACGGTCGGCCATGTCAGCTTTTGTATCTGGCTTGATGACGCCGTGGGCGATCCAGGTCAGGCGCGGACCGTCCATGGCGATGACGCCCCAGCCGGTGTGGCGCAGGCCCGGATCGACCCCGAGTATTCGAATCATGCGGTGCATTCCCGGCACTGTGGCGCCTGTCGAACGAATTGAGAACACGTCAGGAGTTAACAAGGCGGAAACCAAGCCAGCACAGGCTTGGCCCGCCATGAGAATTTCCAGCTTCAGCCTGACACGTCGCTCTGCCCTGCGCCTTGGCGCGCTCGGGCTTGGCGGCCTTGCGTTAGCGCCGGCAGCGATGGCGCAGACGTCT